>NZ_JAVRCL010000088.1:0-25364 GCF_034530775.1 Nostoc sp. DedSLP04
TTCTCCCCATACTACACTCATGAATCAGTATTTCTGCAAAAATGGGATGCTCCCACTAATACTGTGGAACCTTCATGGCCAATGACGCCGATGGGTAGGTTAATATTTCCGAGAAAGTTGCCGACTAAAAGCAACATAATGAAACTCAACGCTACAACTATATTTTGTTTTACTATGGCTTGCGATCGCCTGCCCAAATGTATCGCTACAGCAATTTTTTCTAACCTGTCTGCCATCAGTACGATATCTGCGGTTTCTAATGCCACATCACTACCGGATACTCCCATTGCTATACCCACAGATGCTTGTGCTAAAGCTGGCGCATCATTTATCCCATCGCCTACCATTGCCACAGTTTGATATTGTTGCTGTAAACGGCGGATAATATTCAGCTTATCTTCTGGTAGAAGTTGGGCATATACCCGATCGATTCCTACTGCTTTGGCGACACTGTGAGCAGTTTCCTGATTATCGCCGGTTAACATGACAATTTGTTCAACTCCCAATTTCTTCAAGCGGGTAATGGTTGCGGCGGCTTCCGCTCTTACTTCATCTGCAAGAGCAATTACACCCATCACCTCTGCTCCCCTCCTCGCTTGCGGGGAGGGGTTGGGGGTGGGGTTCTTTGCTACCCAAACTACAGTTTTACCTTCTTGCTCCCAAGATTGAGCCATTTTTCGCAATTCATCAGGTAAATTTGTGACATACTGCTGTACAAAAACAGCATTACCCACAATTATTTGTTGTTCTTGAGCAATTCCCACAATTCCTTGTCCCGGTATGGCTTGCACTTGGATTGCATCAACCAAATCCAAATCGCCCTTCGGGTTCAACAGTTTCGACTCGACTGGAACCGCCTTTCCTTCTCTTCGAGAGGCTGCGCCAACGGAACGCTTCGCGAACGCGGAGCGTCTCGCAGAGAAGACTCGAACTGTTTCACCAGCCGCTTGTACAATTGCCTTACCGATGGAATGTTCTGAATATGATTCCACGCTAGCGGCAACTTTTAACACATATTGTTGCGTGTATTCACTAATTGAAAATACCTGGAATACCTGCACCTGTCCTGTTGTCAGAGTACCAGTTTTATCAAATGCGATCGCTCGGACTTTGCCAATCTTCTCTAACTGCGCCCCATTTTTAAACAAAATTCCCTGTCTTGCACCGTTGGCAATTCCCGAAAGCAGCGTGGGCATAATTGCAGCCATCAGCGCGCAGGGAGAAGCTACCACAAGGAAAGTAAGAGCGCGATAAATTGTTGTTTCCCAATCCCATCCCCAAAGAAATGGCGGTAAAGTTGCCAGTAATATTCCGGCTACTACAATGACTTTGGCATATCCTTTCTCAAAGCGATCGATAAACTCTTGCGAAGGTGGTGCTTCTGTCTTTGCTTGTTCTACTAAACGAATTACACGCTGGATTAAACTGCTTTGGGCTGGTTTGTGTACCTTAATCTGCAATGCACCATAGCCGTTGAGCGTGCCGGCAAATACTTCTGCGCCCACTGTTTTCTCTACAGGTAAAGACTCGCCTGTAATTGCAGCTTGATTGAGGGTACTGTAACCAGATAAAATTATCCCATCAGTAGGAATTAGCTCTCCAGGTTTGACAACAATTTCATCACCCACCTTTAACTGACCGATCGGAATTTCTTCTTCTCTTCCCTGAAGTAAAACCCTTGCTGTATCTGGTGTTAAACTCATCAAACTGCGGATACTCCGCTCAGTTCGCTGCATTGCATAGCCTTCTAATGCGCCACTGATAGCAAAGATCAAAATCAAAATTGCCCCATCAATAATTAAATGATATTCTCTTCGCCATAAGCCGAGGCTAGCAGCACCAATGGCGGCGACAATCATCAGCAAATCGACATCGAGTTCTTTTTCTTTGAAGAGGGTAGTCAATCCTTCCTGCGCACTTTCATAACCGCCAATTATATAAGCGGCGGGTAGTAACAGGAACGCGCATCCCAACCAACCGAGATGCAAGGCGAACCATCCGAGAAATAATAGGAATCCACACAAAAGGGCGGCTACGGTATCTGCGTGTTCTCTGGTGAATTGGCCCAAACGTTGGGGGTAGAGCATGAGAGGTGATATTAATAAGGACTCTCTCACGCTAAACCTTGACATTGATGTTAATGTCAAGCTTGATAATGATTTTGAAACGCAAAGGGTCGCTGAGGGAAGCGCAGAGGTACGCAGAGTTAAATTTTGATCTGTGTTGTTTTGGAGTAAATTATGAATGCTGGTTGCTTAACTATTAAGGAACTTACGGAAGCGGTTGGTGGAGGTTTAACTCCGCGGATGGTGCGCCATTACCATCAGTTGGGACTGCTACCGCAACCAGTGCGATCGCCAAGCAATTACCGTCTCTATACCAAAAAAGATGTTCTCCGGTTGCAACGGATTGTCGCACTCAAACAGCAGGGGTTTCAGCTAAACCATATTCGCAATATTTTGGAAGTGGAACCAGAAGCCGACACAACGGTTAACCTCATGGGACAACTTCAGCAGCAATATCGCGCGGTGATGCAACAAATTTCTCAACTGCGACAAACTGCATCAGCATTAGAAGGATTATTGGGGCGCGATCGCCATTGTCAAATTATCCAGGCGGAAGTTTTGGCGCAACTGAAGTTACTCGATGTTGAAACTCAAGCTGGATTGGGAGGATTGGAAAATCTCTGGAGTGGTTTGGATGCCGAAATTCATACCCACTCGGAAGCTTTTACTGAATCGCTACAACGCTTACTACCTGATTTGTCTCACCGTTCGGAAATTGAACAGCATTTAATTTCTCAGTTGGTTTTGGCTTGTGGCGATGTCAGTTTAGTATCGTTTGTGAAATTGAGTCGAGATGCGATCGCCGCTAGTCGAGAAGCTTTATCTGCAAGTTGTGAAATTGTTGTCGATACTCAAACGGTTGCTGCTGCTTTAGATCGAACCCGATTACTTCACTTGGGATGCCGCACCGAAACCTTGATTGATAACCCCCATATTACCACCGCCACTGAAGCAGAACTCGCCTTTTGGCAGCATCGAGAATGGCGAACAAAATTGCAGCAAGTAAGTCAGGGTTGTGTGTTGGTAGTTGGTTATGCCCCCTCAGTACTTTTGGAAGCTTGTAAAGGAATCGCAAACCAAAAAATTCAGCCTGCATTAGTAATTGGAATGCCCATTGGCTTTAGTCATGCTCCCGCAGCCAAGCGACAACTGATGCAACAAGGGATACCTTATATTACAGTTGAAGGCACTTTGGGAGGTGGCGCATTAGCTGCAACTGCCCTAAATGCTTTGGTGGAGTCACTAATAGATAAGCCAGATTGTCATTGTTATCTCAAATAAGTGCTGAACAATAAGTATTCATTTAAGACAGTCTCAGTGAAACGAGTTTCAAAAGCCTTGCATGAAAAAGCACTCAACACTTAGCACATAGAACTCATAACTCAGCACTCATAACTCATAACTCATAACTCAGACTCAGCACTACTAAAAATAATATTGTTAAATAATATTGAATTTGCTACACTTTACCAGTTTTAGTAATTCAATAATTCATAATCGCGGTCATAAACTACCAACTTGTGTATGAGAGGATGTTTGAAAAGTCATGATTGATGTATTAAATATTTTTTACCCCACCCTAACCCTCCCCTTGTAAAGGGGAGGGAACTGGATTTTTGGTTTCCCCCAATGTATCGGGGGATTAAGGAGGGTAATTTTAATCACAGCCAACCACTTTTCAAACAACCTCTAAGTTGCAATATAACTTAGAAGAATTTATAGTAAACAGACTTTGGCAATTAGAGTATAAATTATCATGCTATCCAAGCTAGAGCGAAGTATAAATCAGCATAAGTGCTTTAAAGTAATTAGAACTAAAGATAACTCAGATGTATAATTAGCCCGTCTCCTCCATAATCTTTATAAAGATCGCGATTTAGGACTGGCAGGCTTTCTATTTTTTACTTTAATTAAGGGGCTTATGTGGCAACAAGAAAAAAAAGATACTTTGATAGTCAGACTGTTATTATGGGTTGCCTTAGCTACAACCCCGATGGCAGCATCTCTGGTGGTATCAGCTCCGATGCTGGCACAATCTACACCTGAAGCTACCTCTTCGCCACTGCCACAAACAGTGCAGAATGAACCGATAGTGCGGATTGACGGTTCCAGTAGCTTGAGTGCAATCAACCAAAGCCTGAAAGAAAGTTTTGAAAAACAGTTTGTCGGTAAAAAGGTTGAAGTTGCTGCTAACGGCACTGAGAAAGCGCTGAAAGATTTGCTAGATGGCAAAATCGATATAGTCGCAATGGGGCGCGGGTTAACGCCAGCAGAAAAAGCTCAAGGACTAGAGCAAGTTCGTTTGCAGCGTGAGAAGATTGCGATCGTGGTTGGTGCAGAGAATCCTTTCAAAGGAAGCTTGACTAGTAGGCAATTCGCCCGGATTTTTCGGGGACAAATTACAAATTGGTCACAACTGGGAGGGCCTTCAGCCAAGATTCGGTTCATCGATCGCCCGAACACGAGTGAAACTCGCAATACTTTTCGTACTTATCCAGCCTTCAAAACTGCTGAATTTGCTACAGGTGCTAATGCTACCCAAGTAAGTGACGATAATACCGCAGAAATCATCAAACAACTGGGCAAAGACGGTATCAGCTATGTGTTAGCTAATCAGGTATCGAAGTTGAAAGATGTGCGAGTTCTGCAATTACATCAAGCCTTGCCAGCTGATGCGAGATATCCCTTCTCGCAACCTTTAGTTTACGTTTACAAAAAAGATCAGAGTTTAACCACAGTAGATTTTCTTGGCTTTACCCTAGCACCCGCAGGACAGCAGGCTATAGAAAAAGGTAGAACTGCCGAAGCCGAGGCGATCGCAGCCAGCGTCTTACAACCTGTTGCAGCTTCTCCAGGTGTCCAAACGACACCAGCGCCTACGCCTTCCCCTAGTGCCACTAGTTCTGCATTTGGCGAACAGCCCTTTGTGGCTGCACCTACACAAAGCGCTCCAATTGTAAATAAAGAAACACCATTGTGGTTGCTGCTACCTGTCTTTTTTATAACTGTAGGTGGCTCTGTACTATGGTGGATTCTCAAAAAACCCCCATTGCCCCCTGAGGAAACAGACAATTTACCAGAATCAAATCCTCATCCACCCAATGGAGAAACGGCGGCGCTCGATCCCAGCACAGTTTCCTCCCTGAATGGAACGACGCTGGAGGAACAAGCAGTACCGGACTTTCAAGAGCAAGAAAACCCCGATCGCACTCCTTTCAACATCTACGCTCAAACACAATCCGATCTGGATCAAAATGCTACTCAGCAGACAGCAAATTTAGTACAAGAGACAAGTAATGGTACTTCTAACCTCTATGAAGGTGCGACATCGAGCGTAGCGAATGGCTCAGAAAATAACAATTTGGGAGCCGCAGCTTTAGGTGGTGCGGCTATAGCAACAGGTATCGGGGCGGCTACCTGGTCTACCTTTAACAACAAAGAAAGAGAACCAAATGCAACTGATGAGACATCCGAACTAAATAATTATACGGAGACATACACTCCTGAGTCTGATGAAATTGCATGGGATATAGAAGCTCCGGCGGCTGTAGTAAATACTTCATATCCTTACCCAGGTAATATTCCAGAAGAGTTGTCTGATGTGGAACTGCCTTCATCTGAGGTGACAGCCCCACTCCCGGAATTACCAGATGTGCCACAAGCATCATCTGATTTTGGATACTGGGACACAGCAATTAGTGAAGATCGGGCAGACGAGGAACTTCAGGCAGAATTGAATTGGCTAGAGAGTATCACCTCAACTGAAGATACAGCCTCAGTTGATGAATTGCCTTTAGTGGAATCTGACGAAACGACAGCCGATGTGGAAGCATTAGAGACAGATACATCCTCACTGCTCGATTTACCGGAATTTCCAGAAGATGTATTGAGTAAAGATGCATTGAATGTGGTAGCGGACGCAGCCGAACCCGCTTTCAGTTGGCCAGAGTCAGAACTTCCTGCCGAGCCGGCTGTTGAAGAAGCTAACTCCACAGATTTGGGCGCAGCCGCAGCTTTAGCAGCAGGCGCGGGAGTTGGCGCTTGGGCTAGCACTTTCGGAGCGGATGCTCCAAATGAGACGATCGCAGCCGAAACAGCTAGTGGTTTGGTTGATGCTGATGAAGAAAGTAGTATTGTGCTCACACCGCATACTTATACATCGGCTCATGTCTCTTGGGAGATTTCCCCAGCCAAGAAAGCAGAACTGTGGCAACAAGGCGGTACTCAATTGGCAGTGCGGCTGTATGATGTGACTGGCATTGATTTGAGTTATCAAACTCCGCAGCTGGTGAAGCAGTATGAATGTGCAGAGACAGCACACGATCGCGTTGTCGAAATTCCCCAGAGCGATCGCGACTACATCGCTGAAATTGGCTATCTCGCTTATGGCGAACACTGGTTACTCATCGCCCGTTCTGCAATTGTTCGTGTCTTCAGTCCTGTGAATCCAGAACCCATAGTTGATGATGTGGCAATGGCAGGCGAAACAGCTATTGGTTTGGTAGATACTCAAGAAGAAAGCAGTATTGTCCTCACACCAGATACTGATGGATCGGCTCATGTCGCTTGGAAGATTCCCGAAGCCAAGAAAGCAGCCCTGCGGCAACAAGGCGGCTCTCAATTAATCGTGCGACTGTATGATGTAACTGGCATTGACTTGAGTTATCAAACTCCGCAGCTGGTAAAGCTGTATGAATCTGAAGAAACAGAAAACGACGGATTGGTGGACATTCCCCAGAGCGATCGCGACTACATAGCTGAAATTGGCTATCTTGCTGATGGCGATCGCTGGTTATTCATCGCCCGTTCTGCGATCCTTCATGTCTTCGGCCCTGTGAATCCAGATCCCGTAGTTGATGATGTCGCAATTGCGGATAAAACAGATGTTGATTTGGTAGATGTCGAAGAAGAAAGCAGTATTGTCCTCACACCCCGCACTTTCCAATGGGCTGAAGTCTCTTGGGAGATTTCCGAAGCTAAAAAAGCAGCACTGAGACAACAGGGCGGCTCTCAATTGGTAGTGCGACTGTATGATGTAACTGGAATAGACTTGAGTTATCAAAATCCTCAGTTTGTCCAGCAGTATGAATGTGAAGAGACAGCACACGATCGCTTTGTAGAAATTCCCATCAGCGATCGCGATTACATAGCTGAAATTGGCTATGTCGCTGATGGCGGTCGCTGGTTATTCATTGCCCGTTCTGCGATCGTTCGTGTCTTTAGTCCAGTGCCTACGGAGCCGACAACAGATTCCACTGTTGAAAATGTTGTACCATTAGTCAGCGAAACCGCTATTGGCTCGGCAAATGTAGAAGCAGAAACTACCCCAGAAGAAAGTAGTATTGTCCTCACACCCCGCACTCCCAAGTGGGCTTATGTCTCTTGGCACATTTCCAAAGCTCAGTCTGAAGCACTACAACAACAGGGCGGTTCTCAATTAGCAGTGCGGCTCTATGATGTGACTGGCATTGACTTGAGTTATCAAAGTCCCCAACTTGTCCAGCAGTATGAATCTGAAGAAGTAGCACGCGATCGCTTTGTGGCGATTCCGGTGAGTGATCGGGATTACATGGTTGAAATTGGCTATATTGCTGATGGCGATGCCTACGGCGGTGAACTACGTTGGTTACTCATCGCCCGTTCCGCTAACGTCCGGGTTTTCAGTCGTCCCCACGGAGATTTTTGGTTCGTGGCTGATGCTGAGTTAATTATTCACGGAGCAACTCAACCAAATACCAACGTAAACATTGCCGGCCATGCCATCAAAATCAAACCCGATGGTACTTTCCACCTACGTCTTCCCTTTTCAGATGGTTTAATGGACTATCTCATAACGGTAGCTGCTGATGGGGAATCCACAAGAACTATTCATAAGAAGTTCTCTCAGGAAACTTCCGAAAGCTAATAAGCTAAACCACATCTAGTTTGCATAATCTGAAATTGTACATTTCTTGTGGGGTGGGCGTCTCGCCCGCCCAATATATGCAAGTTAAATGTGGAACAGTTTATTACCTTGAGTTATCTCCTCTAACCCGAATGGCACTAACAAAAGCCCAAAAGCTTATGTCGTCTTGTTCCCAGCCTAGAGGCTTGAGAATGTATCTAAAGTGGGCTTCTGCCTCTTGTCAAGCTACTGGAGGCAAAGCCTCACAGAATGGGTTAACAGCCTCTAGGCTCTTAACCAGTTAGAGCAAGGGCTGTATATTTATTAGTGCCATTCTCCTCTAAACCAATTCTCCCTTTTCAGGGGTGTAGGAAGGGGGGATTTTATTATGCCAACTTTCGTTTTCATCCCTGTTAGGGGAAATGATTATAATACGATTCGATTAAGGTTTTTTGATGAAAATTATAGATCGCAAAAATGTGATAAATCATCACAAAGACACGATTCATCGCGTATTGTAGAGACGGCGATTCATCGCGTCTGTATATCAAAACGGCGGTTCATCGCGTCTGTATATCAAAACGGCGATTCATCGCATCTTTTGCTCTAGAAAAATTTCTTGAGCTAGACATTTTCTAAATGCTAACTTCTACAGGTGACACAGGATTTGGAGCGTTTTTTTAACTATGAAACATAGACATAAAGTAGCTTTTAGCTTAACATCGCTGATTGGTCTTAATTTAATCTCTAGCTTAGTTGTATTTGATGAGGCGAGCGCCGCGCCACCGAGAACCCCAGACAAAAGTGTAAATTGTGAGATTTTAGTTGTGGGTGGTGGACTTTCTGGTGTAGCCACAGCTTATGAGGGTTTGCTAGCAGGGCGAACAGTTTGTCTGACGGAAATTACAGACTGGCTGGGAGGACAAATTTCTGCTCAAGGAACATCTGCGTTAGACGAACGCCCAACTCAACGAGCTTTAAAATTCTATTCTCGCGGCTATCTGGAATTACGAAATCGGATTGGGCGTAAATACGGTAAGCTTAACCCCGGTGACTGCTGGGTAAGTGAATCGTGTTTTCTTCCGCATGATGCTCACGCCATTTTGACCCAGATGCTTAAAGATGCCGAAAAGCAGGGCAAAGGAAAATTGCAATGGTTTCCCAACACAGTAATTAAGGATTTGGAAATCGCTGCTGATGGCAAAATAATTAATAGTGCGATCGCAATTCAACATCAACCACCAAAAGGCGCACCACCTCTCAATACTTTTACGTTATCTCAAAGTATTGAAGATTCTTATAGCTACGAAAACTCGTCTCGGTTTACCAAAACGATTGTCCGTTTCATCCCCAAAGTAGTGAAAGAGGATGCTCCTAAATGGTATGTCGTAGACGCTAGCGAAACCGGAGAAATTATCGCCCTTGCTGATGTTCCTTACCGATTAGGTATTGATGCTCGTTCTTACCTAGAACCTTCTGCTTCCAGCGCTAATAATGACCCCTATTGTCCTCAAGGTTTTACCTACACCTTTGCAATGGAGTCCACCAAGGAACCGCAACCGCAGACAATGCCTGCATTTTATCCCCAATATGCGCCATATTTCAGCTATGAATTAACGCGACTGGCTAGCTTTGATTTAGTTTTTACCTATCGTCGCATCTGGAGTCCAAATAAAGGGAAACCAGAAAAATTCGGCGGTGTAAGTTTTGATGCTCCTACACCAGGGGATATCTCGATGCAAAACTGGACTTGGGGTAACGACTACCGCCCCGGAACAGCCCAAGATAACCTAATTTATACCCGCCAACAATTACAAAGTACTGGACAGTTAGAACCAGGGGGTTGGATGGGAGGACTGCGGACAGAAACTCTCCGCAAGGCTGAGGAAAATGCTTTATCTTTTTATTACTGGCTGGTAGCTGGGACTACAGATTCTCAACTAGGGGATAGTGTTAAGAAGCCGCAAACTAATAACCGCTTTGTTTCCGGTTTAAATTCACCAATGGGGACAGCGCATGGTTTATCAAAATATCCCTATATGCGAGAAGGACGGCGGATCGTTGGCCGCCCCAGTTGGGGACAAGCTGAAGGCTTTGGGATTGGGGAAATTGATATTTCCCGCCGAGATTATAATGATGAGTATTACTCCAAGACTCTGCCAGCAGATATGTATCGTCGGCTACGAGCAGCAGTTGCAGGTTTAGAAGCAATATCAGTAATTGACGGTAAAATTCCACCAGACAAAGCAATGCGACGGACTCGTTCTACCATTTTCCCCGATGCTGTGGGTATTGGTCACTACGCCATAGATTTCCATCCTTGCATGGTGAATAGTCCCGCAGAAGCCCCTGGAAACACAGAACGTCCCGGCGAAAGACGTGGCGCAGGTCAAGCTTACCCCTTCCAAATTGCTTTGAGGGCAATGATTCCCCAAAAAATTGATAATTTGCTCGTAGGTGGTAAAAGTATTGCAACTAGTCATATTGCTGCTGCTGCCTATCGAGTACACTCATTTGAATGGTCGGCCGGCGCAGCTGCGGGAACTGTAGCTAGTTTTGCACTCAAAAATGCGATCGCACCTTACCAACTAGTCGATGATTTACCTAAACAAGAGCCACAACTAGAAGCACTCAAACGGCTTTTGCAACAAAATGGCAACCCTACAGCCTTCCCAGATACATCTATTTTTAACGAAAACTGGGATAATTGGAAATAGGGACTGGGGACTGGGGACTGGGGACTGGGGATTGGGAACTGGGGACTGGGGACTGGGGACTGGGGACTGGGGATTGGGAATAGGGGATTGAATTCTTACCAATACACAATACCTTTACTCTTAATATCAAGTCCGACGATCGCTTGTAATAAGATTTATCATGTAGGTTGGGTTGTAGCAAGATCCCCGTAGGGGTACGGCAGTGAAATCCAACATCAACAGGGATCAAATGTTGAGTTTCGTTCCTTAACCCAACCTACAAATATTACAAGTGTTTAAGCAAACCTGATATAACTACCTAACTCTTAACTCCTAACTTCCCAATCCCCAATCCCCAGTCCCCAATCCCCAATCCCCAGTCCCCAATCCCCAATACCCAGACAATAAACTAAACTAATTACTTGTAGTGTAGTTTTGTAAAATTATCTTGACCAATTGTTTTATGGTTATGACACTTTCAGCAGATGTTTACGGGATGTCCACAGCACCAACTATAGCTCCTGAACGGTCTAATCAAGTTATCCGTAAGACTTATCCGAATTACAAAGTGATTGTATTAAACGATGATTTTAATACATTCCAACACGTGTGTGAATGTTTGATGAAATATATTCCGGGAATGAGTGGCGATCGCGCGTGGGATCTGACTAATCAGGTACACTATGAAGGTCAAGCGATCGTCTGGGTCGGGCCCCAAGAACCTGCGGAACTGTATCACCAGCAACTGCGCCGAGCAGGTTTGACAATGGCACCTCTAGAAGCAGCTTAATTATTATGGGCAAACCCTCCGTAGATCCCCTGCGCACGGCTTCTCTACGAGACGCTACGCGAACACAAAAAGCTGCCAGACTGGTATGGAATCACTCAACACACCTTTCTGGTCTTATCCCCATTTTAGAACGTCTTTGTCAGCAGGATGGTATCCAAACTGTGACGCCGGGAGTGATTGGGCGGTCAAAAGGTCATTGTCCAAAAATGCAACTACGCGTCTCAGTACCTATTCGCGGCGGCTATAAAGTAATTGCGCGGCAGGGGAAAACGGTACAAGAGGTCTTTATTTTAACAACTTTGTCCCAAGATCAACTAGAAGCTGCATTAGCGATCGCTATGAGATGTTAATCATACCCAATGCCCCATGCCCCATGCCCCATACCCAATAACTATTCCTCAACTCGATGTACTGCAAATTTGTGTAGTGGTAGACTAACAATACAAGAAAAAGTTAAGAAATATGACAGAGCCGTAGTTATTTTCAAAGTCATGACTACAGATTCCCAGCCAGGTAAAACTATTTTTTCGATGCCAAAAGCTACACAGTAAACTAGCCAGTAACTAAAGCTCATTCTAAACAGAATTCGCTCTGTTTCTTCCATCTCATTTGTTTGCTGCTTACCATCCCACAGTAACAACAGTCCAATAATGCAAGCGACAAAGGAAACAGCAACTACAGATTCGTGACAAAATATATTTAACGAATGCATTTGTGTTTATTCCTACATTTTTTCAATTGAAACTCAGTCTAAAGGAATATTCCTTGCAGATATACAAATTATTTACAAACCTCAATAGAATAAAAACTGCTGAGTGAAAAATCTAACTTGCAACTCAGCACTCGTAACTCGATTAACCTGCAACCCTAGTTGCCAAAATTGAAGCATTTGCAACAATTGCTCTTTCATGTATAAGAAAGGTTTAAGTCTTTCTAAGAAATATATAAGCAATTGCTGGAAAGGTTTAATACTTTGCAACAATCGTTCCTTCATATATAAGAAAGGTTTAAGTATTTCCAAGAAATATATAAGCAATTTCTGGAAAGGTTTAATACTTTGCAACAATTATTCCTCCATATATAAGAAAGGTTTAAATGATTGCAGCAATTGTTGTAATTAACTTATAAATTAATCTTACTTAAAAAATCAATCAAAATCTTTTAAGTAAAATTAACTGCCCTCATCCCCCAACCCCTTCTCTCGTTCCCAGTCGGAGACTGGGAACGAGGAAAATTACCCCACCCTAACCCTCCCCTTATAAAGGGGAGGGAACTAGATTTTCTTGTTTCCCCCCTTGTAAAGGGGGGATTAAGGGGGGTAATTTGACTTGTATGTACACCGTAGCCCAATTTATAAGAGACATTTAGGGCGAAGGCTTTTGATAAACATAATTTTGCGCCACTTTCCAATAGCGCGAGAACCGTTTCAAGTCAATATAGCCGTCATAGCCAAAAAACGGTTCTACCTCTAACACTTCCACTGCTATAGAACGCTCCATTTGATTACAGATATCATCAAACCTGGGACTGGGACTATTGGCTGTGACAACTAAATTGGCATCATGTTCTTGAGCAAAAGCTAAAATTTCTTGTGCCACATTGCCACGGCGAATAACAACAGGTAACTCTAGCAAACATTCGTAGATAAAAGTCAGACGTTTAAGACTCAATTGCCATTCTTCTATCAAAGCCTCGTCCCAAACCCAGATAGCTGGAACATCCGAGTATTTGTGTAATGCGGGATTATTTGGACTGAGGCAATCTCCATGTACCCAAACAATTGGTTTAGTCATTTGTCATTTGTCATTTGTTATGGGGCATTTGTTATGGGGCATTGGGCATTGGGCATTGGGCATGGGGCATTGGGCATTGGGTATTAGACAATAATTAATAGTTCTTCTTCCCCTGCTCCCCCTGCCCCTCTGCTCCCCCTGCCCCTCTGCTTCCCCCACTCCCCCTGCTCCTCTTCCCTTTTTTATCACGCTGCCAACTTTGGCTATTAGGTTGTTTGCTAAATTCGCCTTTGGGAAAAAGTCGCTGTTCTAATTCTTCATAGCTACCTTCAAAATCACAATGACCGTAAAGGGGACATTTCTCACAATAAATCCCTTTGGTGTAGCGTTCTAAGTTTTCACGGTTGAAAAAATACGGTTTCTGACTAAAGGTGCTAGCAACCCACTGCCATGACATATTATTACTAGCAGGATCTCCATCTAAAAGATGCTCAAGAAACCATTTGGCTCCAGCTTGCCAACGAATACGCCGCCAATGGACAATATAAGCCGCTAGCCACATTCGGGCGTGGTTATGTAGATAACCAACTTCTCTCAAATCATGACTGAAACTGTCAATGCAAACCCTGCCTGTACTTCCTTCTCTAATATCTTGCGGGAATTCGGGTGCATATTCGTCCACAGTATAACCAGTTTTGTACTCTTCTTGGTCTTTCCAGATTTCATCCCCCAACTTCATATACAACCGTTGCCAGTAGTCGCGCCAACCTAATTCGTTAATTAGTTTCGTAGCATCCTCTTGTTGCTGTACGTGATTGAGGACATAATCTCGAATTTCTCGCAAACTCAAAACGCCATAGCGGATGTAAGGTGAAAGACGCGTGATAGCACCTGCGAAAAAATTACGTGTTTGGGCGTAGCGAAGGGGGTCGATCTTTTGCAGCGCTGTTTCTGCCGCTTTGCGTCCCCCCACAGTTTCGCTGATGTGGTTATCGCGTTCTGCTGCACCTGGGAATTGTTCGAGCAGGTAGGCTACCAACTCATCGCGGTTGGTAAATTCGCGTTGCATATCTTTAGGCATTATCAGCAAATTATGAATGGTTACGTGCGTAGGCGATCGCTCAATATATGTACAATTCTAAAGCGATATCCACGACGAGTTACGCTTACACAATCTCTCACATCCCATGATGAGCAACATTCCCCAAGTCGGACAACCAGCGCCAGATTTCTCCACTCCTGATCAAAATGGCAATTTAGTCACTCTCGACGACCTCAGCAGTCAGTGGGTTGTCCTCTACTTCTACCCCAAAGATGATACACCGGGCTGTACCACCGAAGCGAAAGATTTCAGCGAGTTGTATCAAGACTTCAGCGCACTGGGAGCAAAAATCTTAGGCGTAAGTCCAGATTTGGGTAAATCCCATTGTAAATTTATCAGCAAACATAACTTGGCGATCGCCCTTTTAAGTGACCCAGAACATCTTTTAATCGAAGCCTACGGCGCTTGGCGATTGAAAAAATTTATGGGTAAAGAATATATGGGTGTTGCTCGGTCAACTTTTCTAATTTCACCGGATAAAATTATTGTCTATACTTGGCCCAACGTAAAAACCAAAGGTCATGCTCAAGCAGTTTTAACTAAATTACAGGAATTGGCAGCCACGTAAAATTCCAAGTGAGTCAAATTGGTCAAATCAATGTGGAAACCAGTAACGTTATCATCAAAGTAACAACTCAAACTGTTAGATAGTAGTATATTCAGTTGAATAATATTATGGTTAAAGCCATTCAAGCGCATAATGTCAGCCTTGCTGATTTAGAAGCAAAGTTTGGTCTGAAACAAGCGGAAAATGAAGATTTTTTTACAGAGTGGTTTGACACTCTTCCAGAAATCACAGATATAGAAAAGCAATATCTAGACAGGGTGAAAACTAATTTTATGAGATTGGTAAAACACCCACCGCTTTTAGAAAGTGCAGTTAAGATGATAGTGCTATCTCCTTTATTAGACTTGGCAGGATTCTATCAAGAGCCATTTTTTATCGCTACTGAAGAATCTATTGAAATTGCCTTGGAAGATGAAGAAGAAATTATTAGAGGACGTATTGATGTTCTAGTTATTCAAGAAAAGTTGTGGTTGTTAGTCATTGAATCTAAAAGGGCTAGTTTTTCTCTTTTAGAAGCCATACCCCAAGCACTGGCTTATATGTTGTCTAATCTTAGTCAAGATAAACCTGTTTTTGGATTAGTAACAAATGGTAGTGATTTTATTTTTCTGAAACTTATCAAAGAGAATCAGCTAAAGTATGCTATGTCTGACCAATTTACACTTTTGAGACGAGAAAGTGAACTGTACCAGGTTTTAAGTGTATTAAAAAAACTGAGTAAGGTTTTGAGTTAATAATTATGTCTATTCGTTCTATATACATTGATTCCCACGCTACTACACCCGTAGATGAACGAGTATTAGCAGCAATGATTCCCTACTTCACAGAAAAATTTGGCAACCCAGCAAGTATCGGTCATGTTTATGGTTGGGAAGCAGAGGCTGCTGTGAAGCAAACGCGAGAAATTTTAGCAGCAGCAATCAACGCCACACCAGAAGAAATTGTCTTTACGAGTGGTGCAACAGAAGCAAATAATTTAGCTATTAAAGGTGTTGCGGAAGCTTATTTTAAAAAAGGTCAGCATATTATTACTATTGCCACTGAACATAGTGCAGTTCTCGATCCTTGTAATTATTTAAAAAGTCTTGGTTTTGAAATTACTATTCTCCCTGTCCAAAAAGATGGATTGATTAATTTAATTGAGTTAAAAAAAGCTTTCCGTCCTGAAACGATTTTAGTCTCGGTGATGGCTGCAAATAACGAAATTGGCGTGTTACAGCCTTTGGCAGAAATTGGGGAAATGTGCCATGAACACCAAATCCTATTTCACACCGATGCCGCCCAAGCTATTGGTAAAATTCCCTTAGATGTGCAAGCGATGAAAATTGACTTAATGTCTCTAACAGCACATAAAGTATATGGGCCCAAAGGCATTGGAGCGCTGTACGTTCGCAGACGCAACCCCAGAGTACAACTGGCTCCCCAGCAGCACGGCGGCGGACATGAGCGGGGAATGCGTTCTGGTACATTGTATACACCGCAAATTGTCGGTTTTGGCAAAGCTGTAGAAATCGCTTTGGCTGAACAACCGACAGAAACCCAACGCCTCACCCAATTAAGGCAAAGATTATGGGAACAGCTATCGCAAGTTGAAGGAATTCATCTCAACGGACATCCTCAACAGCGATTGGCGGGAAACTTGAGTATCAGTGTTGAGGGAGTGGATGGAGCCGCGCTTTTGCTAGGATTGCAGCCAGTAATGGCAGTTTCTTCTGGTTCAGCTTGCTCGTCGGCAAATACTGCTCCTTCCCATGTTCTCACAGCCTTGGGACACCCTCAACAGCTAGCTTATGCCTCCGTGCGGTTTGGCATTGGCAGGTTTAATACAGAAGAGGAAATTGATATTGTGGCAAAACATGCGATCGCTACCATTCAAAGTTTACAAAATAAACGGTAAGAACCAAATGGTACTAACATAAGCCTAAAGTCTTGTGTTGCCTCTGGTCAAGCCACTGGAGGCAGAGCCTCCGAGAATCGATTCCCAGCCTCCAGGCTGGGAACCAGTTAGAAGTGTAGCAGTGCTAGTAGGTCTCTTAGGTTTTAGCAAACCTCTGCAACTTTTCTTCCATACCCACATTGCCCTGTAAGCCGCCTGTGTGTACTAGCAACAAGCGATCGCCTCTACAAAAAAATCCCTGCTGTAGTAAATCCATCACTCCGTAAAACATTTTGGCGGTATATACGTAATCGAGAGGTACGCCATGTTCCTGTGTGAACTGTTGGCTGAACAGTAGTAACTCATCGTTCACCTTTGCATAGCCGCCAAAGTGGTAATCACATATTAATTCCCAGGAAGCGGGAGAATTATATGGTGTGGGTAAATCAGAGGCGAGGTAATTTGTCAATAAACTTTCGATTTCTGGTGCAAGAAATGCGCCATTTTTCAATACGGGAAAAGCGATCGCTCTTTGTCTTTCATGCAACGAAAGCGCAATACCTGCTAGTGTGGTGGCTGTACCGCAGGCTACGCATATATGATTAAAGGCGATCGTCGCATCACTAACTATTTCTGTGCAGCCGCGCACACCATTTAAATTACTCCCGCCTTCGGGAATGATAAACACCTCACCAAAACTTTGTCGCAGATATTCCTGTAGTGCTGGTGTGTTGCGCTGTCGATACATTTCGCGGTTTAGATACACAAGCTGCATACCCTGTTGTACAGCAAAACCTAGCGTTGCGTTTAATGGTAGCCTCTCCTCTCCACGAATTACGCCAATGGTGCGAAAACCGAAAAGATTACCAGCCGCCGCAGTTGCATAGATGTGATTGGAATAAGCGCCGCCAAAGGTTAGCACTGTTGTGAAATTTTTCTTTTTGGCCTCTAAAAGATTGTATTTCAGCTTAAACCATTTATTGCCGTTAACCCACGGGTGCATGAGATCCAGACGCAGCACATACAGTTCAACACCAGTGTGACGGGCGATTTCGCTGTTGATTTGTTGTAGAGGAGGAGTAATAAAGGTTAACGACATCTGTCAAGATTCTAACTTAGAATTTGCATTTTCTCACGTTCATTATCGAATATAAAAATAATGATAAACATTGAGTAATTCAATGGTTAGTCAATCAAGATGATGAATAAATCTTTCTAATGATTAGCTTTAGAAATTGGCATTTTACTAATTGAGTGTTTCAGGTAAATATAAGAAACAGAACACTCGCTCCAGATAATATTCTTTTGGAGAAAAGAAATGATTGCACTCACACAGCTTACTCAAGTTATTTCCAATCCTGGACGTTTGACGATTGAAACTGTCGAAATTGCTCCTCAAACGACTGCTATACGTTGTCTCGATTGGGATAGAGAACGTTTTGATATCGAGTTTGGTTTACGGAATGGTACAACCTATAATTCTTTCTTAATTCAAGGGGAAAAAGTTGCCTTAGTTGACACATCTCACCGCAAGTTTGAGCAATTATATCTTGAGGTAGTGATGGGATTAATCGATCCAACTAAGATAGATTACTTGATTATTAGCCATACAGAACCAGACCATAGTGGCTTAGTGAAAGATATTTTAGAATTAGCTCCTTCTATTACTGTTGTTGCTGCAAAGGTAGCTATTCAATTTTTAGAAAATATGGTTCACCAGCCTTTTAAATCAATGCAGGTGAAAAGTGGAGAACGCTTAGATTTAGGCAACGGACACGAACTAGAATTTATCTCTGCACCTAACTTACACTGGCCTGACACAATCTTGACTTATGACCATAAAACTTCCACACTCTACACTTGCGATGTGTTTGGGATGCACTACTGTGATGACCACACTTTTGATGAAAATATCACCTTACTTGAGGAGGATTTTAAATATTACTATGATTGTCTCATGGGGCCGAATGCCCGGTCTGTTTTGGCAGCTTTAAAGCGGATTGAAAAGTTAGAAATAGCAACTGTTGCTACAGGACATGGCCCTTTATTACAAAACTATATCTCCGAATGGCTGGGACGATATCAAAACTGGAGTTTAGAACAAGCAAAAACAGAGACTTTAGTAGCTCTATTTTATATTGAAGATTATGGGCATAGCGAACATTTAGTCCGTAACATTGCACATGGATGCGCAAAAACAGGTGTAGCAATAGAATTAGTAGACCTCAATAGTGCAGAACCTCAAGAAGTTCGAGAATTAGTTGCACAAGCTTCTGGTTTAGTAATTGCAATGCCACCCCAATCTTCGGTAATGATTCAAGCTGCTTTAAGTACAATTTTGGCTGCTGTTCATAAGAAACAAGCAATTGGTTTATTAGAGTCAGGAGGGGGAGAAGATGAACCAATTTACCCGTTACGCAATAAGTTTCAAGAACTGGGATTAACTGAAGCTTTTCCACCTATTTTAGTGAAGGAAATTCCTACCCAAGCAACGGAACAACTTTGTGATGAAGCGGGGACAGATATGGGTCAATGGTTAACCCGCGATCGCACCATAAAACAAATCAAATCTATCAATACCGAGCTAGAAAAAGCTTTAGGGCGGATTACCACAGGATTATACATTATCACTGCCAAAAAAGGAGAAATTCAGAGTGCGATGTTGGCTTCGTGGGTGACACAAGCCAGTCTTGAGCCTTTGGGAGTAGCGATCGCAGTCTCCAAAGATCGGGCAATTGAATCCTTGATGCACGTTGGCGATCGCTTTGTTTTAAATGTTTTAGAAGAAGGCAAATATCAAGGATTAATGAAACATTTCCTCAAGCGTTTTGCTCCTGGCGCAGATAGATTTGCTGGAGT
Organism: Nostoc sp. DedSLP04; assembly: GCF_034530775.1. NCBI lineage: Bacteria > Bacillati > Cyanobacteriota > Cyanophyceae > Nostocales > Nostocaceae > Nostoc > Nostoc sp. DedSLP04. Next base: position 19,575 of record NZ_JAVRCL010000088.1, read on the forward strand.
GAAAACATATCCAGGTAAAAATGAATCGCCCGTTTTAGCTGAAGCTTTAGCTTACATGGAATGTGAAATTACTAGCCGTATGGATTGTGGAGATCATTGGGTAATTTATAGCACAGTCCAAACTGGAAGAGTTGCCAACTTACATGCACTTACAGCCGCCCATCATCGCAAAATTGGCAATCATTACTAAATTGTCATTTGTCATTGGTCATTTGTCATTTGTCATTGGTCATTGGTCATTTGTCATTAGGCTCCTCTGCTCCCTACAGACGTGATTCATCGCGTTTCTACCCACTCTTGTACAGGCGTGATTCATCGCGTCTCCTAAAAACTATGTATAAATCTGTTGAAAATACCCCGATTACGATGTACGAAATTAATCGTGGGCGCGTTGTCCGAAGCTTGGAATTTATCCAAGATGTAATTGTAATTTCTTTGTGTATCGGTTTATTTAGCTTCATGGTGCTTCAGGTGAGAGATATGTTTCTCTCCTTACTTCCACCTTTAGATTTTCATGCTGTTACTGCCGATATTCTCTTTTTACTTATCTTAGTTGAGCTATTCCGACTGCTGATTATTTACCTACAAGAACATCGAGTATCTATTGGAGTAGCTGTTGAAGTTTCTATCGTTTCCGCATTGCGAGAAGTCATTGTTAAAGGTGTTTTAGAAACAAGTTGGAGTCAAGTTTTAGCAACTTGTGCCTTTTTATTAGTGTTAGGAGTTCTACTATTCCTGCGAGTTTGGCTACCCCCAACTTTTGAAGGTATCGACCCGGAACAAGAAGTATCTAAACGCTATAGAAGCCGAGCAAAGTCTGAACTAACACAAACCAATGGTCATTAAAAATAGGAAGTAGGCTTGCCGTGAGCGTAGTCGAACGGAAGTGGGTAGAGATGCGATTAATCGTGTCTGAATCTTCTGTTATGCCCAATGACGGCAGTTGCTCCACTTGGTGAGCGAGTCCGGTCTTGTTGTTTCAACAAAGAGGAACTCGCTCTCCCGTTGGGGGAGACCCCATCGCCCTTGGCGTCTCCCCTTGGGAGAAGACCGCACTGCCTCCCCAATGCCCAATGCCCAATTCCCAATTCCCCATTATTAAGAGAGGTTATTATGTCTGCTGCCACATTAATGCCCAACCATAGCAGAGATGTACAAGTTGCTGAAATTGGTAAAAATACTCTGATTTTACGATCGCGGACTTGGGACAGATTAAAATTTGAAGTTGAATATTCCCGCCAACGGGGAACTACAGCGAATTCTTATCTAATTCAAGCTGATAAAAAGGCTTTAATTGACCCTCCCGGCGAGTCTTTTACCGAAATTTACCTTGAGCAACTAGCACAACATCTAGATTTCATCTCTCTCGATTACATTGTTCTCAGTCATGTCAATCCGAACCGCAGAGCAACCTTACAAGTATTACTCTCTCTGGTTCCTCAAGCCACTCTCATTTGTTCTCGTCCCGCCGCCAATGCTCTCAAAACTGCCTTTCCCGAATTTGAATCACCTATTCAAGCGATGCGATCGCAAGATACTCTAAATTTAGGACAAGGACATCTTCTATCATTTATCTCCGTACCAACTCCCCGGTGGGCGGATGGACTTTGTACCTACGATGCTGCTACAAAAATTCTCTACACAGACAAACTTTTTGGCGCTCATATTTGCGAAGATACTTTGTTTGATGAAGATTGGAAGGGTTTAGATGCGGAACGTCGTTACTATTTTGAATGTCTCCATGCACCCCAAGCTAAACAAGTCGAAGTAGCTTTAGATAAAATATCGGTTTTGGGAGCCAGATGTTATGCCCCAGCACACGGGCCAGTTGTCCGTTACAGCCTCAGCCGTTTTACTTATGATTACCGTCAATGGTGTCAAGGACAAAAATCTCAAGAATTGAGTGTCGCTTTGCTCTATGCTTCTGCTTATGGAAATACAGCAATTCTGGCAAATGCGATCGCTCAAGGTTTGATCCAAAATGGAGTTAATGTAGAATCAATCAACTGTGAATTAGCCGATTCTGCGGAGATTAACCGCATTGTAGAAACCTGCGATGGCTTGATTATTGGCTCACCCACTTTAGGCGGCCATGCACCAACTCAAATTCAAACTGCTTTAGGAATAGTTCTCTCAGTGGCGGCTAAAACTAAGTTAGCAGGGGTGTTTGGTTCTTATGGTTGGAGTGGTGAGGCGATAGATTCAATAGAAAGCAAGCTCAAAGATGCTAATTATCAATTAGGATTTGAAACAATTCGAGTACGTTTCAGTCCGACTCCTGAGATTCTTCAGCAGTGTCAAGAAGCAGGTGCTTTGTTTGCCCAAAACTTGAAGAAAACTAAAAAACTGCGTTCTTCTCGCCACATTGTCACAGAAACCCATGTAGATCGTACAGAACAAGCGGTGGGGCGGATTGTTGGTTCTCTTTGTGTTGTGACAACTCGTGATGAAGAAACTCACAAAGGGGTTTTAACTTCTTGGGTATCTCAGGCAACTTTTAACCCGCCGGGAATTATGATTGCGATCGCTAACGAGCAAAATGCAGAGTTAATGCATCATCCTGGCGATAAATTTGTGCTGAATATCCTCAAAGAAGGAAGAAATGTCCGACGTTATTTTTCTCGTCATAGCACTTTGGGCGATAATCCCTTTGCAAATCTTGACACAAAAACTGCTGATAATGGTTGTTTGATTTTGAATGAGGCATTAGCCTATTTAGAATGTACGGTGCAAAATCAACTTGAATGTGGCGATCGATGGTTAATTTATGCCGTCATCGATCGCGGTGAAGTGTTAGAAAATGATGGTGTCACGGCTTTAGAACATCGGAAATCTGGCAGCTATTATTAATCTGACTTTTTATAGTATGTAGAAAACCTCTCTCTAAATCTCTCTCCTAAAAGGAGAGAGACTTTGAATTTTCCCCCTTCCCGCGACGAGTTGGCGGTTAGGGGGTTAGGTTTTTCGTGGGCTTTCCTAAATAACGTGAAAAGTCAAGTACACACAAGTCTTTTAAAGTTGCAATGGCATTGTTTCGACTGACAATGCCATTGTTTTGATCGACAATGACATTGTTTCACGGGATCTGGAAAACCTCACTTTCATTCCTCTCTGCTCTTAAGACTACGGTGTACACACAAGTCTTGCCGCAGCCATATCTTTATTAATAAATCTCGCACTACGTTTCTATTTTGCCTCTGATTTTTTTCATGCATCTCCCTTTAGTAGTTTACTATCTTGAAACGGCTAGTATAGCTATTATGAAAAGCACAAACTTCATTTTGCGAGAGGGAAGGATTGAAGATGCTCATGAGTGCGGTTCAATCTCTTACCAAGCGTTTAAGATCCTCGATGAACGATATAATCTTACCACAGACTGGGCTTCTCCTGAAGCTACAATTAAATCGTTTTCGTCTCTACTTAAACGTCAAAATGTTTACTCGGTTGTAGCGGAGCTAGATGGACATATTGTGGGCAGTAATTTCCTCTGGAATAATGGGGCAATTGCTGGAATTGGGCCGCTATCTGTTAACCCCATAACGCAAGGACGTTCAATTGGTAGGCATCTCATGCAATACGTCTTAGATTACGCACGGCAGCAAGAGTTTGCAGGTGTCAGATTAGTGCAAGCTGCTTATAATAGTAGTTCATTATCCTTATATACTAAACTCGGATTTCGTGTGCGAGAACCGCTTGCAGTCCTAAAAGGTACGGCGCTTCAACTTGAAGTTTTAGGCTATGTGGTTCGTAAAGCAACCGCAGCAGATATCGATATCTGCAACCAACTCTGTTTTCAAGTTCATGGTCATGTTCGCCAGATCGAATTACTTGATGCAATTGAGCAGCAAACGCTTACAGTAGTTGAACATAACGGTTGCATTACAGGATACATAACTGTACTTGGCTTGGATGGACACGCAGTTGCACAAAGTAATCAAGACCTCAAAGCACTACTGAGCGCTGCAACAGCAATTTCCGAATCAGGATTTCTCTTGCCAACGCGCAATACTGAGTTATTGCGCTGGTGCTTAGAGAAAGGATTGCACATAGTTCGACCAATGACATTGATGAGTATGGGACTGTACAACGAGCCAGTAGGCGCATTTTTACCTTCAATACTCTATTAAATTGCCTATTGCTGCAACCACTAAACTAAGTCAGCACATTTGTAACAATGGTCAACAAAGTGCAAATGTCGGAATAATTCAGGGTTATCTGAAGCCTCTGAAAAGACTAAATACCGTAATACACGTTTTGGTTGATTTGTATAGTGCGTAAGTCCTAGATTGTTTCGCCTGACAATATAGCATTTCCTAGTCTGCTGAGGTACAAATCTCTGCGTACCTCTGCGCTACGCCAGTTGCTACAACGCGGGGAACCCGCGCAACGCACTGGCTTAACTTTGCGTCCCTCTGCGTTTCAAAATATTATCTGTACATCACTTAACTGGGAATCGCTATCAACTCATTATTGATTGCACGAACGATCGCGTTATATATTTTAATATTATCAAAAATTTATTTCTTATAATCTTAGATAATACTTTAATGTTATTTTTATATACCTCAAAAGCAAAAACTTTAAAAGTGTTTATTTTTGTAAAAAATATATGGTAAAGTACCACTTATCAAAACTATAGTGTATCTATAAACTTTAAGTAGTTTAAAAATTTCAAAAAGTAGTTTTTCAAGCAATGAAGTCTTTCCTAACGACTAAGTAATTGTTAAAATTGCAATTTTGAACTTGATAAAAGCTGCAACTACTCTAAGCCCATACATTGGCTTAGATATTATATGAATTACGTACAAAGAAATTTTGTACGGCAGCAATTCGCGTATTTAATCGGGAAACTTTCAGCAAACAGAGTATTTAATTCTTGATAGCTTGCTTTAGCAAGTTAGCTTTAGCTTGTGAATAATACAGTATTCGCAACAAACAGTGGTGTTTTCTTTTGTGTGTGAGGAACGGGTGTGAATTACTACAAGTTAATGTGTACCAAAAAAGTCAGTTGGCTGTGCTTACTTACTGCTTTAATTTCGCTGGGTGCATCTCCTGCAACTGCTCAATCAATTGCTGAAAATTATGTAAACAATTTTGAGAGCGCAGACAAAGACAACAGTAGCGGAGTTTCAACTAATTTTAATTCTTTAGAATCGAATGCGATCGCTCAAGTAAACTCAGTATCTCAATTATCTGATGTTAAGACAACAGATTGGGCTTTTCTTGCACTGCAATCGGTAGTGGAACGTTACGGTTGTATTGTAGGATATCCTGACAGTACTTATAAAGGAAATCGTGCCTTAAGCCGTTATGAATTTGCTGCGGGATTGAATGCTTGCTTAGATAGAATCAACGAATTGATTGCTACTAGTACTGGTGATTTAGTTAAGAAAGAAGATTTAACTACTCTCCAAAAACTTCAAGAACAATTTGCATCTGAACTTGCAACATTGCGTGGTCGAGTAAATGCCTTAGAACCTCGCACAGCTACCTTAGAGAAACAACAGTTTTCTACCACAACTAAACTTAATGGCGAAGCAATTTTTTCTTTGTCCACAGCGACAGGTGGAGAACCAGGCAGCCAAGATGCTAAATTAGCCTTCAATAATCGCGTCCGGCTCAATCTTACCAGCAGCTTTAACGGCAGTGATTTGTTGATTGTTGGACTTCAAGCTTACAATTTCAGATCGAGCGGTTCATTTTATGAAAGAGGAACCATTCAAGGTCAATTACTGGGGGAAGAGCTGGCGAAGCTGTCAGGAAGTGCAAACTAAACTGTTTAGTTTAAAA
>NZ_JAVRCL010000089.1:0-24584 GCF_034530775.1 Nostoc sp. DedSLP04
TATTTCGGAGTACTCATTTGTTATTTCGGAGTACTCATTTGTTATTTCGGCGTACTCATTTGCTATTTCGGCGTACTCATTTGTTATTTCGGCGTACTCATTTGTTATTTCGGCGTACCCATTTGTTACCAAAAGCTTAATTGTGCATTAAACTTGTTTGCTATTTTTGGTCAGGTTCGCTACCACTTTCACCAACTCTTCTGGCTCAATTGGCTTGGATACATGAACCTGGAATCCGGCTTCCAGAGCTAGGCTGTGTTCTTCTTCTCTAGCAAATGCCGTTAGTGCTACAGCTAGAATCTTCTCCCCTTGCTCTGTTTCCTGCGCCCGCACTTTCCGAATCAGGGAATAACCATCCTCATCTGGCATTCCGATATCACTGACTAGAACATCTGGTTTTAATCGTTCTAGTGCTTCTAGAGCTTCACCTACTGAGCTAACTGCCGTCACCTGCCCTCCAGACTTTTCAAGAATGAAGGCAATTAACTCTTGCGTATCGGCATTGTCATCGACAACAAGTATTTGCAAGCCGTTGAGTATTGAGAGATTTTCGACATTTTCTTTACTTTCTTTAATTAACTGTTCTGGTTGCGGTTCTACCAGAGGCAACAACACTGTAAATTTTGCTCCCCTTCCTTCCCCTTCACTAACTGCGCAGACTCTGCCTGAGTGCATTTCTACTAAATGGTGTACAATTGCTAGCCCCAACCCCAAACCATTGTCTGCTCTAGTAGTTGTGCTATCAGCTTGACGGAAACGCTCAAAGATATAAGGTAGAAAGTCAGTACTAATTCCCTTACCTGTGTCAGAGACAGTTATCTGGACATTTGAGTTTACCTGTTCCAGATGTACTTCAACTCGCCCCCCGTTAGGTGTAAACTTGACGGCATTAGAGAGCAAATTCCAGACAACTTGTTGCAGGCGTTCGGCATCGCCCATAACTTGACCAACTGAAGAATCAAGATTAAATTCAACTTGAATATCCTTAATTTCAGATGTGGGAAGTACAGCTTCAATTGCCGCTTGAATTATCGGCACAAGGTCAATTTTACGGATATTTAGGCGAATTTGTCCTTGTACAATGCGTGAGATATCCAGGATATCTTCAATCAGTTTTCTTTGAAGTTTGGCATTCCGCTCGATTATCTCCAACGCCTTAGAGGTAGTTGCTTCATCCCATTTGCGAGTACGTATTAGTTGAACCCAACCCAGCATAGAATTGAGGGGTGTACGAAGTTCATGGGAAACGATCGCTAAAAACTCTTCCTTAATGCGGTTAGCTTCTTGGGCTTGCTGATAAAGCTGGGCATTTTCAATGGCGAATGCTGCTCGTTGAGCAAGTTCTTCAGCCATTTCTAGGTCTACAGTTGTGTAATGGCGTTCTGGTTGTGCAGAGGCAAATAGAATTGTCCCCAGCTTGCGATCGCGTACTAACAATGGTACTACCATCTGAGACTTAAGTTGGAGTTGGCACAGCAAACTGAAATGTTCTTCGTTTGAGGACTTTCTCTGTAATGAAGACTCAAGAATCTTTGTAACCAGTTCCGGCTTACCAGTCTGTAAAACTTTCGGTGGGCCGTAATCAGCGTCAATAGAAATTGGATAGCGTTGTTGAAGTTCTCGGATCAATCCTTCCTTGGCTGGTTCTGATGCAACGATGACTGGGTTAGTGAAGACTGGCAAATTATCTTCGATGACATCCACAATACACCAATCGGCAAGAGTAGGCACTGCTAATTGCGCGACGCTGGTTAGGGTAATGCGATAATCCAAGGAAGATGCCAATACACTACTTGCTTCAGCTAAAAAATTAGAGCGTTTTTCTGCGGCTTGGGCTGCAATTCGGGCGGCTTGCTCATTAGCAAATAATTGCTGGCGCTGCAACTCTAAATGCTTACGCTGGCTAATGTCACGCATTAGCCAGCGCAGAGCAACTGCCTGACCTTTTTCGTTGCGAACGGTAACTACTGTCAAAGCTACATCAAAACAGATTTTTTCTCGTGGTTGTAAACACACTTCCCATTCTCCACCTCGGTCGAGCTGCTGCAACTGAGTCAGGTAATTAAAAAAAGCTTGATGATCTGGCTGGGCGATGAAAGTAAGTAGCGGTTTACCAATCAAAAATCGCTGTAAAACATTGAGGTGTATGCTAGCAGCACGATTAGCTTCCAGGATAGTGCCGAATGTATCAGTTACCAAGTAACCATCAGGCGCAAAATCAAATAACTCTTGGTAGCGCTGACGCTCTTTCTCTATTACGATTCGTGTTACTTGTAGTTCCTCGGAAGCGATTTTTAGTTCTTCCAAAGTGATTTGCAGTTCCTCAAAAGCTTCTAGTGTTAGCTCTTGCTGTGAATATGGCTCACTACCAGTCCTTTGCACTAATCCGATTACCCGTGAGCGCAATGTCTCTAATTGTTGACTAAAATCGTCCACATCCATAATTGCTCACTTTGCAAAGACTAAGAAGCGCATGTTAGATAAAATATCTGGCAATTATAAACCCAAATGTACGCTAAAAGCCGATCTCAAAACTATTACTCAAAAGATAGAGGTTTGTCTTGACAACGCGAGTTCTACAAATTGAGTTAGACACAAAGTTGTCTCAACCTCCACCTACCATCTTAAAATAAACAATTCATCAACAAATCTACCTACAGTGTTGTACAGCAAGAAACATATTAGGTAGATTTCAGCAAATGTTTTTATAGCTTAAGGGGGACTGATGCTTACAGCAACATTACCAGCCGTAAATCTGAAAAAAATTGGTATTAGGGGGATGATGAACGCGATCTTTGATATAGGGTGGGCATGATAAATAGATTATGCACACAACCCTGAGAGAATTTTGATGATAAATGCGATCGCTAGTAGATTTCGCCAATTTATGGCTGGGAAAAACCGCCTAATTGGCAGATATGACCCGAAAAACAAAATCAAGCGTTCCTTAGCACTGTATACCTGCATAGGATTAATAGGTGGAATCCTGGCATTGTTATTAATGGCGTCCCCAGGAGTAGGCCAAAAACCACAACTCCAACAACCGTTATTAGTAGCGACACGAGTTATACCGCCCTTTGTGCTATCAAACAAAGGTGAGCTATCAGGATTCAGTATCGACCTCTGGCGCAAAATCGCTAACCAAATAGGTGTAGAGTCTAAATTTATAGAATATTCCACAGTGCCGCAACTGCTTTCGGCTATTAAGGAAAGCAAAGCCAACTTGGGAATTTCAGCCATCTCAATTACAGCCGAACGCGAGCAGAACTTTGATTTTTCATTACCTATTTTTGCTGGGGGGCTGCAAATTATGGTGAGAAACCCAGAAAGCAACAACAGTGCCTTCCCAAATATTTTGCAATTGTTTTTCTCCGGTAGCCTTTTGCAAGTAATAGGCGTTGCCTTGGTGTTAATTATCGTAGCAGCCCACATTATTTGGTTATCTGAGCGTCATCACAAAGATGGGATGATTCCCAAATCATACTTTCCTGGCATTTTCAAAGCCTGTTGGTGGTCAGCTGCCACATTAGCAACCCAAGCTGATGAAATGCCCAAGGGAGTACTGGGACGCCTAGTAGGTATTATCTGGATGTTCATCGGAGTACTTTTTGCCGCCTACTTTACAGCCAGCGCGACTACCTCATTGACAGTGCAACAGCTTCAGGGTGATATCAGGAGCATAGACGATTTACCCGGCAAGGTAGTAGCCACAACTGCGGGTAGCACAGCCGCTACATACCTACGAGAACATAAGATTTCAGTTTTAGAAGTTACCAAGATTGAGCAAGCTTACAATGCTCTGCAAACAAAAAAAGCTGATGCCGTAGTGTTTGATGCGCCTGTACTCCTCTTCTATGCTGCCAATGAAGGCAAAGGAAAGGTACAAATTGTTGGCAGTATCTTGCGTGAAGAAAGCTACGGTATCATTCTGCCCAACAACAGTCCCTACCGCAAACCAATTAATCAGGCTTTGCTGAGTCTCAAAGAAAATGGCACTTATCAATCGCTATATGATAAGTGGTTTGACGTTGAAAAATCTTGAAGTGGGGAGCAGGGGAGTTAGGAGTTAGGAGTTAGGAGTTAGGAGTTAGGAGTTAGGAGTTAGGAGTTGGAGCAGGGGGACAAGGAGGAATTATTGAACAAGTCTCTCCCAAGTCTTCTCCCTCTTCCTTGTCTACCTTTATCTCTTCTGCATACCCAATGCCCAATACCCAATACTTCGACTTCGCTCAGTACAAGTGCCCCATGCCCCATGCCCAATCCCCAATCCCCTATTCCCTATTCCCTTCTTTCGCTAGTTGAGCTTTTGCCTGTTGCCACAAGTTTTCTAATTCATTCAAACTGTAATCAGAAAGGGGACGGTCAACAACCGCCTCCATTTTTTCTAATCGCTGGACAAAGCGCTGATTTGTGCCTTGCAAAGCGGTGCTTGGGTCAAGATTATGCCAACGCGCTAACTGAATCACGGCAAATAGTAAATCGCCTAATTCTGCTTCTTGTCGTTCGGGTGTTTCCTCAGCTAAAGCTTGTTGAAACTCTCCCAACTCCTCATGAAACTTATCCCAAACACCCTGAATATTTTCCCATTCAAACCCGATCGCAGCAGCCTTTTGAGAAATTTTCATCGCCGCCGTCAGTGGGGGAAGAGTACGTCCATAACGAGCGAGTTTAGCACTAAATTTTTGCGCGTCTGGAGATGCTTCGCCCTTTTCCGCAGCTTTGATTTGTTCCCAATTTTGCCGCACCTCATCCACACTGGCCACCGACACATCACCAAACACATGAGGATGACGGCGAATCAACTTTTGGGAAATCCCCTGAGCGATTTCCTTGAGAGAAAATTGCCCAGATTCACTAGCGATTTGGGCTTGCAATACCACCTGTAATAATAAATCGCCTAACTCCTCTGCGATCGCACCCTTATCCCCACTCTTAATCGCATCCACCACCTCATAAGCTTCCTCAATCACATAAGGCGTGAGCGTTTCCGCAGTTTGAGCCAAATCCCAAGGACAACCACCATCAGGCTCGCGCAACTTCGCCACCACCTCAATCAACTCCTGCAACGCCCCCAAAATCTCTTCTTGCTTTTCCATACCTCTGCGTACCTCTGCGCTTCCCTTAGCGTTCCTTTGCGTTAAAAAAATTATTTCTTCACTCTCGCCCGACGACTACCACCCCTCACTTTCCGCTTCTTAATTTTGCCACTAGGAAGCAACCCCCGAACCCCCTGCTTTTTAAACCGTTTATAAGCCGATCCCCCCCAATCGCTCAGAGAATGACTCATCGCACCGAGTTCCAACCCCAAAAACAAAGCGATATATTCAGTATCGTATTGCACGAGCGATCGCCCCAAAATTCCCCCCAAATCCTGCCAACTAAAACTCAAATTCCATAACCTTTGAGCGATCGCCAAAACGAAAATTGCCAAAATTGCCAGCAAACATCCCAGATAAAGTATCCGTAGAATCGTGCCGATAATCGGCCCGTGGGATAAAAAAGAACGATGTCGGAGACTTTTTTGATAAGGTAGCCAAATCCAGCGCAAGAAACCCCAGCGTTGGAATTGCACAGAGTAAATATCCAAATCGGGGCCAAACATCAGTCCGCCAAAGAGAAACCCGCCTGCAACCAACAAAGTTGCATTGCTACTGCGAGTCTGCCAGAAAGTAACGCTCGCCACCAACGGCAGAGCATACATAGTAATGCGATCGTGCGTCCGACCAGAGGGCATCCTAAATCCTGAGTGACTGAATACTGAGTCAGTATAAGAGAAAAAAAGATTTTCTTGAAACTACTAGCGCAATGCGAAATGTTTTGCTATATTAGTTAAGGAGTAGTCAAACGGGCGGTTAGCTCAGTTGGTAGAGCGCCTGCCTTACAAGCAGGATGTCATCAGTTCGAGTCTGGTACTGCCCATTAAGTAAAAAAAGGCTAGAGACAGCTTAGATGCGGTTTCTAGCCTTTTTTAAATGGATTCACAATCTCTAATTGACCAGCGACTACTAACCCATCTTGCATATCTTCAGAATAGAGAATATTTGCTCTTGCGGATAGCGCACAAGAAATAATTAGACTATCCCAAAAAGATTATATCGACTGCGGATATCTGATGCAGATTCAAAAATAGTCAGATTGAACTCTACTACAGTGCAACGACTATAAAGCGACTGAATCACAGCTTTAATTTGCCCTTCATTAAAGGCTGCTTTTTTGAGCAAATTGGCAGCAACCTCATTTACAACCTGTGTACTAATGATGATTCCTTCAGCTTCTGTAATTGCAATAGCAATATTACGCTTTCTTGTTCTTTCTGTAACCTCCATCTTCTTATCGTCAAATAAACGATAAAGCCAAACATTTGTATCAATAAAAGATGTACCAGAACTCATTATTATCGGTTATAAATTTCCTCACGACTGAATACACCATCCACTTGAACAGGATTTTCTGTTAATTCATCAATTATGTCTCTTTTTTTAGATGATTTTTTCGTCACCAAAACGATTACTTTAATATCATCTCCTTCACCAAGTTCTTGTTTGTACTCATCAGGAATCTGAATTAAACCATTTTGAATCTTTGCTTTAAACTCAACTGCATTTAGCATCTTTAACCTCTCTTATATCTATGGGGCTTTATTTATTATGAGCGATGCCTAGGTTGAGCTGCGCCAACTCATCATTAAGATAGTCACTTGGACAAAAGATTTTGGATTGCTCAAAAAATTAATTACTAGTTAATATTGAGGCGAGAAGGTCAGGGCGAGACAGGTGTGGGCAATGTCCAGAAGGTAGTTCAATGGCATCGACTCCTAAACGCTTGCGTGCAGCGTAGCGCGACCATGTAGGAGATATTATTCGGTCATTGGTACAAACAATATATTTACGTTCAACATTTGGCAAAGCTTTTAGAGGATTCGTTTCAAAAATATATGCCATAGATTGTTGCGAACGACTTTTCGAGATTGCCCACTGTGTTACATCCGATTGACAATCATGAAAGAAAAACTCCCTTAATACTGCTTCGTCTGAATAATCTTTGCCTACGGAAGCTGGTTCATACATATCAGGCTCATCGTAGAACTGTTGAAGTTTACTTGGGTCTTTTGCTTGGTAATTGAATGATGTGAGCGTATCAGAATCAAGGCGATGAGAAAATTGGTCGAGTGTACTAACTCCAGGATATGGGAGCAGCGCTGCCACAAATACTAGTTGACGCACTTTTACCGCTTCTGCAACCAAGGGAATTATTGTACCAGCCATTGAGTGACCGACAAGCACAATATCATCATCAGTTTTTGGCAGCGCTTGAATTACTGCATCCGCAAATTGGGACAAAGTAGTAGATGCATTATCAATTGGCAAATCCATTGCTACAGTTTTGTGACCCTGTGCTTCTAAGTAGGGAATGAGCAAATCCCAACACCAGGTGGCTTGGAAAGCACCGTGAACTAGACAATATAGACTCATATCAATTGAATAATGATAATGGTGGACGAGTTTTTTAACTTCTCTTATTTTTTAGCAAATTTTTAATCTTAACCAGGTAAGTTACATCAGTACCTACTATATATTCAAACAGGAGTTAAAACAGGCTGAAAAGGTTGCAATAAAATACCCAAAATTTTATCAACTTCTTTAATATAGTATTCAGTCAAATCTATATAAACAGTTTTCCCTTCTAAAAATAAGAACTTCCAGTTAGTTCCACTAGTAACTGAGCCATAAATCCGCCCAACTTCATTGCCTTGATTTTGATTGAACAGTTGTGCTGCAATCATTGCCGCTATACATTGACCCAGACCGCCGATAATATCTTCTTTTTTCGCTTCAAAAATAAACATTACCGGAGCAGAAATAAATAATTGCTCCTGGGAATTGCTGACGATGTAATCGCAAAAACCTTGTAAGCCTTGAGTTGCATCAACATTAAATTCATTTCCAGAGAACAGCGAGATTTTATTATTTAATAATCGTCTGACCTCTGCGAGGATTGGTGCAATTAAAAACTCTGACCTGGCTTTTTCGGTTGAAATTGCAGTTGCTAAAGGGATGTAATCTATTAAAATCGTTCTGAGAGTTTCTGATGGTGTGACAGGTTTTGTATTAACAAATAAATTCCGAGTTTCATCGAGTGTTAAATCAAAACACTTTTTCACCTTGGCAAGACTGAAATCGCTGTATGCCATCCTTCCACCTTGTGATTATTTATAGCACCTTTGACCTCTCTCCAAACCTCTCTCCTAAGAGGAGAGAGGCTTTGAGGCTATACTCCCCTTCTTACTCCCCTTCCCTGCGAGGGAAGGGGCTGGGGGTTAGGTCTGTCTTGCCTTGCGCCAACTCTTTCGCTCTCGCCTGGGAATCAAACTTTAATTTATTATCCCACTGTTGCGCTTTGCGAAACTTTTCCACAGCGCCACTAATATCATCATTTCGCGCTAACTTCTCACCTTGGATAACTAATACTGTAGCGCCTTGCGCCAACCGCGATCGCGTTTGGCATGATTGCAACTCTTCTAACACTTCTGGATGGGCAATGAGGTAATTATTCAGCAAATTGCAACCACTGTCTAATAAATTATCAAAATCTAAATCCCATAAAATTATTGTATTGTCATCACTAGAAGAAGCTAACTGTTGTCCATTGGGGCTGAAAGCGATGCTATTGACCCTATCAGTATGACCAGTCAGGGATTTGAGTAGTTGACCACTGTTGATATTCCAGATTTTGATGGTCTTATCCCGACTAGCAGAAGCTAACTGTTGTCCATCAAGGCTGTAGGCAACACTTCTGACCGCATCAGTATGACTAGTAAAAGTTTTGAGGAGTTGACCACTGCTGACATCCCAAATTTTGATGGTGTTGTCAGCACTAGCAGAAGCTAACTGTTGTCCATCAAGGCTGTAGGCGACACTAATGACCCAACTGCCATGACCAGAAAGGGTTTTGAGGAGTTGACCACTGCTAACATTCCAGATTTTGATTGTGTTGTCAGCACTAGCGGAAGCTAACTGTTGTCCATTGGGACTGTAGGCGACGCTAATGACCCAATGGCTATGATCAGAAAGGGTTTTGAGGAGTTGACCACTGCTGACATCCCAAATTTTGATGGTCTTATCCCGACTAGCAGAAGCTAACTGTTGTCCATTGGGACTGTAGGCGACGCTAATGACTGTATTGCTATGACCAGTAAGGGATTTGAGGAGTTTTTTACTGCTGACATCCCAGATTTTGATGGTCTTATCCCGACTAGCAGAAGCTAACTGTTGTCCATTGGGACTGTAGGCGACGCTAATGACTGTATTGCTATGACCAGTAAGGGATTTGAGGAGTTTTTTACTGCTGACATCCCAGATTTTGATGGTCTTATCCCGACTAGCAGAAGCTAACTGTTGTCCATTGGGGCTGTAGGTGGCGCTAATCACCCTATCGCTATGACCAGTAAAGGTTTTAAAGAGTTGACTACTACTGACATCCCAGATTTTGATAGTCTTGTCATCATTAGCAGAAACCAACTGTTGTCCATTGGGGCTGTAGGCGATGCTATTGACCTCTTTGCTATGATCGGTCAGGGATTTGAAGAGTTGACCACTACTGACATCCCAGATTTTGATGGTTTTGTCCCAACTAGCAGAAGCTAACTGTTGTCCATTAGGGCTGTAGGCGACGCTATAGACTCTACCGCTATGGCCAGTCAGGGTTTTGAGAAGTTTTTTACTGCTGACATCCCAGATTTTGATGGTGTTGTCATCACTAGTAGAAGCTAGCTGTTGTCCATCAGGGCTGTAGGCAACGCTAAAGACGACACTGCTATGACCAATCGGAGATTTGAGGAGTTTGCCACTGCTGACATCCCAAATTTTGACGGAGTTGTCATAACTAGCGGAGGCTAACTGTTGTCCATTAGGACTGTAATCTACGCTCATGACCACATCGCTATGACCAGTAAGGGTTTTGAGGAGTTTTTTACTGTTGACATCCCAGATTTTGATGGTGTTGTCAGCACTAGCGGAAGCTAACTGTTGTCCATTGGGACTGTAGGCGATGCTATTGACTTCTTTACTATGACCAGTCAGGGATTTGAGAAGTTTGCCACGGCTGACATCCCAGATTTTGATAGTGTTGTCAGCACTAGCGGAAGCTAATTGTTTTCCATTAAGGCTGTAGGCGACGCTTTTGACCTCATTGCTATGACCAGTAAGGGATTTGAGGAGTTTTTTACTGTTGACATCCCAGATTTTGATGGTGTTGTCACGACTAGCAGAAGCTAACTGTTGTCCATTGGGGCTGTAGGCGATGCTATTGACTTCTTTGCTATGACCAGTCAGGGATTTGAGAAGTTTACCACTGCTGACATCCCAGATTTTGATAGTGTTGTCATCACTAGCAGAAGCTAACTGTTGTCCATTAGGGCTGTAGGCGACGCTTCTGACCGCGCTGCTATGACCTTCTAAAGTATTCACCTCGATCGCACGATTTTCTTTTGGCTCATTTGGCTTTAAGTAAACCGCTTGCTGTAAAGTTGCCACAGTTTGCATTCGGATATCGCTTCTGTGCTGTGCCCAAATTGTATGCTTGAGTTTGTTACCTGCCCTTAATGCTGCTATTAAAGCATCTGGATATTGTCCAGAGACAGCAAAGGCCTCAGAAGAATTATTGATGGCGTTAATTAGCTGAACATTTGCCTCTACTGTCCACTGGAATGTTACCACTGCCAGTCCAGCAAATCCTAAACCTGCGGCGATGGAACTAAAAAGGGCGCGTTTGAGAACACGATTAAGTTTTGCTTCACTTTGTTTTCTTTGTTCTCGTTCTTTTTCCAGTTCCGCCATCACCTGCTTTAGCTTCGGTTCCTGTTGCTGGCGGATAAAGGCGGCGATGTAGTCATGTACCAGTTGATAACGGTCGGCGGGGTTTTCTGGTAGCAAAACCACTAAGCCGGATTGGACAAAAATCTCTAATATTAAATCTAATTTACTGATTTCAGAAGCTTGTTTTGCCCTAGCTTCCGATCCCCCCGCCTGCGGCGACCCCCTTAAAAAGGGGGTAGAAAGAATGAAGCCCCCCTTTTTAAGGGGGGTTGGGGGGATCTCCGAAAAGTACGGGAGTAAATCGCGTTCCAACTCAGCGCGAGTCTTGAGTGGGCGAGTTCCTTTTTCATCCGTCAGCAAATACATTAATATGTCTGCTGCTTGGTGATTTTCTTCACCACAATCATTAACAACTTCATGCAAATAACGCTTAACCAATTCGTCCTTAGTTCCACGCTGCTGATATTCTGCCAGAGTTGTAATATTCTCCGTTTGCAGTTGCGCCCCCACAACCTGCAACTCAATCGGACGAACTTCACCCAATTCTCCGGCTAAATCTTGCACCAGTTGTTCAACTAAAGCAGGTTCTAAGTGAAAGCTAGTATTTTCAGTTAAACGCTGAATAATTGACTTGGCATCAGCAAGTGAGAAATTCCCCAACTTGTAAAGTACATTATTACTGAGTATGTCATTGCCAATAATCTTGAGACTCGACAAATCATTGCACTCTAGCAAGTAATGGATGTAATCTACCCGCAGCGATAAGATAACTTTCACCGATAGAACATTCAGACACTCTCCCAGAAACTCAAAGAATTGCTTTCTTTGTGCAGGTTCGGTGTAAACAAAGAAAAATTCCTCAAATTGATCGAAAATTAACACTGTGCGGAGGTTACGCTGTTCGTTTTCTTTGAGTCTGGATATCAAATATTGCGGAGTTCTGAGTTCTGAGGGTGGAAGTTGACCTTCTGAGGGTGGAAGTTGACCTTCTGAGGATGAAAGTTGACCTTCTGAGGGTGAACGTTGACCTTCTGAGGGTGAAAGTTGACCTTCTGAGGATGAAAGTTGACCTTCTGAGGGTGGAAGTTGACCTTCTGAGGGTGAAAGTTGACCTTCTGAGGGTGAAAGTTGACCTTCTGAGGGTGAAAGTTGACCTTCTGAGGTCGAAATTCCGAGTTTAGAGGTCGAAACTTGAAGTTTTAACTCTCCCCCATCCCTTTTGTCCCCTTGTCCCCTTGTCCCCTTGTCCCCCTCATCCCCCTTGTCCCCTTGTCCCCTTGTCCCCTTGTCCCCCTCATCCCCCTCATTTCCCAAAAGCCTCCCCAACTCTTCCACCCAGTTGGTGTAAACGCGCATTACCACCGGCAAATAATCTTGAGTACCGATCGCTTTATTCTTTAAAGCCGGCACCAGTCCCGCATTCACCAGGGAACTTTTGCCTACACCCGATTGCCCATGAATTACTATCAACTTATAATCAGGGCGGCCCATGCGTTCGATTAAACGTTCTATATCCAACAGACGACCAGATGCAGCAATTTCTGGGGCAATATTTCCTTGGGGATAATTTAAGCGCAATGTCTCGACAAATGCCTGTTTTGTAGCTTCTAACTTACCCGCACCAATAAAAGCCCGCAAGCCAAATTGCTGTTCAACGGAACGCCGTTGCTGTTTGATTTTGTATGCTTTGAGATATTCTTTCTGCTCAAAATAAAGCTGCTGCAAAAACCTGATAATATCCAAGTAAAGCCTGACATCTTCTAAGGGATTACCCACATCCCTAGCAGTTTCTAAGCTGAGTGTTGCCTCTTGAATTTGACTTAAATGGTATTGAGAACGACCTAAAATAAATTGATATAAACTCAAGTCTTTTGATTTTAAAATCTTTTCAGGAATATCAGATAAAATCCCTGATATATTAGCTGATTCCTGATTTGGAATCGCAGCAAAAACTTCTAATGCTTGCTTGACTAACTGATTTGCTTTCATCCAGTTTTTTTGAGCCAAAGCCACCTCAGCTAAAAAACCGTAATCTTTGGCTAATTCTCTTGGCTGCTTGTTATTTTGATGGATTACTAAAGCTTGTTCCGAAAGACTCTGCAATATTTCCCACTTTTTCAGGTCTCGCAAAATATCACCGAACTTCACTACAGCGTCAGCAATTAAATCTGGACTTTTAAATTGGCTAATAAAATGTATATACTCTTGAAGATAATGCCAAGTTGTCTGCCCATCTTGACAATTGATATCTTGATGCTTCAAAGCTTTGAGATAATAGCAAAAGCTAATCTCACCGATGACTTTTGCCTGTTTTTCTAAATTATGACTTTGCTGCCAAAGCTTATAAGCTTTGTGATAATGTTCTAACGCCGAATCTTTTTGATCATTTATCTGTTTAACAAAACCTAATAAAGATTCTAAGTTAGCTTGAATATCTAAATTATAAATATCTGGCTTTTTAATTAAATCTCTTTGCGCTGCTTCTAACTCATTTTCCAGCTTAAGATATACATCGAAGCTAAATTTTAAGTTATTACTAAACCATTGATTAGCCGTTTCGATGATAAAATCTACTAATTGCTGTGTTGATATGGCAAAATTTCTCGTAGTTGCCCAACTTTCCAAATCTGGCGCCAGCTGTATTAGATGCTTGTAAATTTCATCGTCAATCCAAAACACTAAGGGAAAAGCAAAATTCTTGCGAAACTCCTCCCGAACTTGATTTGCAGAAGTTAACATCACAGGCAAATTCTGCACGGATTCCAAACCGACAACCATCACACAGGCTGGCATTTCTGCGCCGAATTCTTCTTGAATCGCAGTATAAAGAGTCCTGTTCGATTGCTGCACCGTCAAGACACGAATTTCGACTTGACAAATTTCTTGCAGTCTGGAGATTAAGCGATCGCGCAAGCTGGCATAATTACACCGGGCCAATATCAGCTTAAACTGTCCCACAGAGGATTCGATCGCCCAAGCTAATTGTTGCAGTCCCTTTTCATTTTCAGGTTGCTGTAAATCTGTCATACCAATTTGGAATTTTGGATTTTGGATTAAATAGCTAGGGCGAATAGCAGATATCGGGTGTGTACCGCGAAGCATAACGCAGCCGAAACCGAAGATGGTGCTTTACAGAAGCCTTAACACACCCTACCCTTAAGAAACGTTCAACTCTCTTGCCTCAGCCAAAACCGGATTAACATCAAACCAAGACTCGCCACCATCGCGATATTCAAACACAAATCGACTGCGAATCAGTTTTTGATATCCGTGGTCATCACTTACCTTTTTCCTTTCCTTGACATGGCGTAACAATTGCCACTCATCCTCAGAAATCGGCAACATGATTTCATTCCGCCGAGAACGAATAACTTGCTCTAGGGTTTCACGGGTTAGAGGAAGACTCATCTCTTCCATAATCCAGGTATTCAGCAGCCTTAACACATCTCGCACATGACCACCGCTCATTTGACATAAACGCTCTAAGCTAGCAGCACTATCAAAAATCTCGGTAACTTTACTTAAACGCTCCTCTGGTTTCATGTCAGGAAAAGCTCTAGCAAGCACCATCTGCTGCATGAGTGACATTCCCTGTGTATGAACGTTGCCATCAGCCCATTGTATAGGAACCATTGGTAACACCTTGGGGTCTTCTGGGAAACGCTGAGTCAGCATTCCGTAATCATTGGAAAATTTCAAAGATAAGGGCATGGTGTAGATCAGATGACAATTCAGCTTCGTCAAAAACTCACCCTGATCGACAAATAAATATTCTTGCTGCGGACGACCCCAAGGTTTGGCACGATTATCTATGCGGTCAAGATTATCGACAATTACCACCAGACCATTTTTACCCTGCTGTTTGAGTTTTGCGATCGCAGGTTCCAATAATTCTTGATTAATCGCTTCCAGCAGTTTAGTTTTTTGCGGTGCTAAATACTGATTGAGTTTTTCGCGTAGCATTGGGTCATTTTTCATCTTCGCGGTGATTTCCCCAATGCCCACAGACAGAGAAAACTTATCTTTATCTGCCGATAAACCGACATCCCCCACCACCGGAAGCTTAACTTTTCCCGCCGTCACCTCGGAGTTTAAAACTTTCCAAGCACCTTGCAGCAACTCATTAAACTTGTTAGGTGACTCCAAAGTAATTTTATCCAGACTTTGACTCACCCGCCGAGCGATCGCTAGCAGCACATCAGCAATATCGACATCGGTCATTTCCAAGTCATCACTGGATTCAAAATAGACCACATGAAAACCTAACTTTTCCAGTTCTGCCTGTAACCGTAATAGTTCTGTAGATTTCCCACAACCAATATGCCCAGTAAATAAAGTGCAAGTGGGTTCATTCGGCTTAAAAAAAGTAATTTTCTGCTTCAGCTTGCCAAGAATATCACCACCTCGTACCGAGGAAAAATCTATATAATACTTGCCATCAGAGCTATTGTTGACAAACAGAGTTCTGCTGGGATCGCTAGCCTGATAAAATTCCCGTAAATCTAAGGACATAACCTGGTAGTGCAATAATCTGGTATTGTCTTAACATATCCTTGTAGAAAAGGATAAAATTATTTACACCTTTGGATCTGAGTATTTCGGAGAATTTTCGCTTTTTCTGCCTCAAAGGCGATCGAATGACATCGCGAATTCTCTGCGTACCTCTGCGCTTACCTCAGCGTGCCTCTGCGTTTAAACTTCACCCCTCAATTCCCCACGACCTTACCCAAAGCTGTAAGTAATATGAAGCAATCTGTAAAAACCAAGACTTTTTTTTGATATTATTTAAGACCGGACTCTTTAAATATTGATTGACGTATGAGCAAAGGTACCCTGTTTGATAAAGTTTGGGACTTACACACCGTTGGTACACTTCCCTCAGGGCTGACGCAACTATTTATCGGGCTTCACCTAATTCATGAAGTAACCAGTCCCCAGGCTTTTGCTATGTTACGCGAAAGAGGTCTAAAAGTACTCTTTCCACAGCGTACCGTCGCCACAGTCGATCATATTGTGCCCACAGAAAACCAGGCGCGTCCCTTTGCCGATAACTTAGCAGAGGAAATGATTCAGGCGCTGGAAAATAACTGTAAAGAAAATAACATAACTTTTTACAACATTGGTTCTGGTAGCCAGGGTATAGTTCACGTCATCGCTCCCGAACTCGGACTGACTCAGCCAGGAATGACGATCGCTTGTGGAGATAGTCACACTTCCAGTCATGGTGCATTTGGTGCGATCGCATTTGGTATTGGTACTAGCCAAGTCCGGGATGTTCTCGCTTCTCAAACCCTGGCCCTCTCCAAACTGAAAGTCCGCAAAATCGCAGTTTACGGCACTCTCAACCCTGGTGTTTACGCCAAAGATGTAATTTTACATATCATCCGTTCACTTGGTGTTAAAGGTGGCGTGGGTTATGCCTACGAATTTGCCGGTACGACATTTGAGCAAATGAATATGGAAGAGAGGATGACTGTCTGCAATATGGCGATCGAAGGCGGTGCTAGATGCGGCTATGTCAATCCCGATCGAGTCACTTACGATTACCTCAAAGGCAGAGATTTTGCACCCATTGATGCAGATTGGGATAAAGCAGTAGCTTGGTGGGACTCAATCAAGAGCGATGCAGATGCCCAATATGATGATGTAGTGATATTCGACGCTGCAAAAATTCCTCCTACCGTGACCTGGGGGATTACTCCCGGTCAAGGTATCGGTGTCAACCAGTCAGTACCTCAACCAGAAGAACTGCTAGAAGAAGACCGATTCATTGCCGAAGAAGCTTACCGCTACATGGATTTATATCCCGGTCAACCGATCAAGGGCACTAAAATAGATGTCTGCTTTATTGGTAGTTGCACCAACGGTAGAATTAGCGATTTGCGAGAAGCGGCAAAAATCGCCAAAGGTCGCCACGTTGCAGAAGGAATCAAAGCTTTTGTTGTCCCCGGTTCGGAACGGGTGAAAGAAGAGGCGGAAGCTGAAGGACTAGATAAAATCTTTCAGGAAGCCGGATTTGAGTGGCGCGAACCGGGATGTTCCATGTGTCTGGCTATGAACCCCGATAAGCTGCAAGGAAGACAAATCAGCGCTTCTTCCTCCAACCGCAACTTTAAAGGAAGACAGGGTTCCTCTTCCGGTCGGACATTGTTAATGAGTCCGGCGATGGTCGCCACTGCTGCGATTAAAGGCGAAGTTTCTGATGTACGTGAGTTGTTGTAATTTTTTTGTCATTTGTCATTGGTCATTGGTCATTTGTCATTTGTCATTTGTGGAAATTAACAGGCTGTCATTGAAATGATAGGTAAATCAAGTTTATGGTGAGTGAAGTTAAAACAGTTTCAGGGCGCGGTATACCTTTAGTGGGTAATGATATAGATACCGATCGCATCATTCCGGCGCGATATTTGAAAGCCGTTACCTTTGATGGGTTAGGTGAAGGCGCATTTATCGATGACCGAACAGCACTTAAAGGCGAACATCCCTTCGATCAACCCCAATACAAAGGCGCGAATATTTTAATAGTTAACCGTAACTTTGGCTGTGGTTCATCACGGGAACACGCACCTCAAGCGATCGCAAAATGGGGAATCCAAGCTTTAATTGGTGAAAGCTTCGCGGAAATCTTTTTCGGTAACTGTGTGGCAATGGGTATACCTTGTTTGACAGCCGATGCTGTGACTGTTAAACAACTGCAAGATTTAGTCACAGCCAATCCCCAAGCCGCTGTGACAGTGAATCTGGAAAGTTTGCAAGTGCAAATTGGCGATTATATTGCTTCAGTTGCGATCGGTGAAGGTACAAGAAGCACATTTATTTCTGGAACTTGGGATGCTTGCGGTCAGTTGGTGGCGAATGCTGACCAAGTTCGGGCAACAGCGACAAAATTACCTTACGTCGGTTGGAGCAATTTAGCCGCAAGTTAGTATTCTCTCATTCCCTTTAAAGTATTACATTTTACTCATTGGATAAATAGTTGTTTGAGAGTAAATGTAATAACAAATGCTCAAACTTAAACAAAATTCTAGGTTAATGATTGAATAAATCGATTTTTATTAAGTGCTTTGAAATCACTGATACTTATAAATATTTGAACAAAAACTTACCATATTTTACATATTAACACCCACTTATTAATGCTATTCAACGAATTAAGCAGTTGTCAGCAAAGTCACAATACGAATACGGATTAGTATTTAATGTCGTCATTTCTTCAACGTTACTTACATTTGTTTGAACTTTAGCGAAAATCGTTCAATCAGTTGAAAGCTACTCTGCTAAAGGCATTCACGAGTTACTCTTTCTTTTTCAAATGACGTGAAAAGTCAGGATACAGTCAGGTATGTCTCTAAAATTCCTAGTGAAGAAAGTTTACAAAACCAATCTTTTGCATAAAACAAGAAAATATCTCTGATTAATACTTAGCAGCTAAAAACTATAAGTTTTCTAGTTCATAGAGAGAAACTAGTACTTCCAAACATTTCTTAAAAATGAAGTATTAGTAACTCATTGTTCGCTGAGATAAATTAAGAATTAGGAGTATTAATCATGGCAGTAACTTGGATTCCAGGCCCAGGCCAGACTAATGGAGCAGATGTAGGTATTAGTAATGCCGCTTCTGATAACTTCAATGGTTTGGATGGAAATGACAGCCTTTTTGGAAATGCTGGTAATGACCTGTTACGAGGTGGCGATGGTATCGATTTTCTATCCGGTGGGAACGGACAGGATACCCTAATCGGAGATCGTGGCAACGACACCTTCATCGGCGGAAACGGCAACGATCGCCTGATCTGGAACAATGGTGACGGTAGCGATAGAATGAGCGGTAACGCTGGCTATGACGTGGTTGAGGTCAACGGCGCGGGTGTAGGAGACAACTTCCGCCTGCAACAAGATGCTCAAGGCAGAGCAATCTTCGATCGCCTCAACCTGGTTCCCTTTACTCTGACTGTAGACAGTGCAGAAAGGTTTGAAATCAATGGTGGTGGTGGTGATGACACCCTCGCTGTCAACAACCTGTCAGGAACTTCTGTAAATGCAGTCTGGTTCACAGGCGGGGCTGGCAATGATGTGCTGGATGGTAGTGGCACAACAACACCGTTGAGAGCCTTCGGTGGTGAGGGTAATGACAGTCTCACAGGTGGTACTGGCAATGATAACCTTTATGGTGATGCCGATAATGACCTGTTACGAGGTGGCGATGGTATCGACTTTCTATCTGGTGGGGACGGGAACGATACCATAGTTGGAAATCGCGGCAATGACACCTTCACTGGTGGATACGGCAACGATCGCCTGATTTGGAACAATGGTGATGGTAGCGACAGAATCAGTGGTAATGCAGGCTATGACGTGGTTGAGGTCAACGGCGCGGGTGTAGGAGACAACTTCCGCCTGCAACAAGATGCTCAAGGCAGGGCAATCTTTGATCGCCTGAACCTGGTTCCCTTCACTCTGACTGTAGACAGTGCAGAAAGGTTTGAAATCAATGGTGGTGGCGGTGATGACATCCTCGATGTCAACAACCTGTCAGCAACTTCTGTAAATGCAGTCTGGTTTACAGGTGGGGCTGGCAATGACTTCCTGGATGGTAGTGGCACAGCGACAACGTTGAGAGCCTTCGGTGGTGAGGGTAATGACGTTCTCTATGGTGGTGCTGGCAATGACTTACTCTATGGTGATGCTGGTAATGATATTTTACGAGGTGGTAAAGGTAATGACATTCTGACTGGTGGTGCTGGTGGCGATCGCTTTGTATTCAACTCAGGTGCTGGGTACAATGGTGCCGATCTCGGTGTAGATAAAATTACTGACTTCAGCTACTTTAGCGATAAAATTGTCCTCGATAAGACAACTTTTGCCGGACTCAATAATCTGTCCCAAATTAAGATAGTAGCTAATGATGCAGCAGCTGCAACTAGCTCTGGACTCATTACTTACAGTCTTGGAACTGGCAACTTGTTCTTCAACCAAAACTTGACATCACCAGGCTATGGGACCGGTAGTTTGTTTGCCAACATTGATAACGATAACAATCAGTTCACAGCCCCACCATTATTATCAGCGACAAGCTTTGAGATCGTTGCGTAAACATCTCTCAAAATCCATAGAAGCTAAGGCATGTCTGCAAGCTGACAGCGAAATAGTAATTAGCAATCATCAATGTTGCTAATTAAAGATAATTGAATCCTCCTCATACTTTAAATATGGGGAGGATTATACAGCAGTTTTCTTTTGCATGAAGTACGAGGCTGCAAAGGCGTAGTCAGCCGTAGACATTGCTTTGGAAAAAGAGGCAATTTTAGGCGAGCAAAAATATTCCGAAAAAGTTCCTAATTTATGTCTTGAAAGTCAGATTATGGATGAACTTTAATTAAAAATAAAATATATTTAAAGACAATATTGTAAATGACTTAAATTTTGTTGTACTCTAATAATAGAAAGATTTTGTAACCTAATAAATCGATTAATATGCGTTTACCTATCATTATCAGTGCAACACTATTGCTTTCTCTAAGTATGAACCTACCAGCTATATCCGAAACTAGCGCAGAGAAAGCACAATATCAAACGCAAACGAATAATAGCTTGAATTCAAGACGATTGAAATTTAATAAGCGTTTGTGGGAGCAGGCAAATATTTCTAACTATCGCATTACAGTTAGCAACAGTTGCTTCTGCATACCAGATGCTAGAGGCCCAGTAGTTATTCAAGTACGTAATGGTCAACCAATTTCAGTCACTTCTGTAGCTACAGGTCAACCAGTTAATCCAGAATTCTTTCAAAAATACGATACAATTCCCGAACTCTTTAATGTGATTCAAGATGCTATCAACCGTAAGGCATCCAACCTGGATGTAGAATACAATGCTAAACTTGGCTATCCAACTAAAATTAATATCGATTACAATAGTCAAATAGCTGATGAAGAAATCTTTTTGACAATCGAGAATTTTCAGGAACTGAAAACTAGACGTTAAACTGATTACTTGCGCTTCATCTCGACCGGAAATAGGGGTAAATTAGCAACTTAAAAGCGAGATTTAATACTTCAATTTATCCCAAAAAGCTAATAGCGATCCAATACGCTTGAGTTAAAGGTCATTCGTGTAGATAATGGTTTTTCAAGACGCGATAAATCGCGTCTCTACATCTGGATTTTGTAGCTAAGGAATTTCCAAATAAAAAAATATACAACTTTTATTGTGGGCTGGGCGACACGAAAGCCCAGTTCATAGGGCGGACAAGATGTCATTGGTGTCAAGTTAAGCTAAAAGCCTTTTCAAATCTCGTTTCCGGCCTCTAGGCTGGAAATGTTGCTCTTGGCGGCTCTGCTGCCAGTCAGCAAGGGAGGCGGAGCCTCTAGGACGGCATTCCCAGTCAAAGACTGGGAACGAGACAATATCTAAAAGCTGGTTATAGGCTGGCTTTCACGCTAAGTTGACACCAATGACAAGATGTCCACCCCACAAGAGTGGATAATTTATTTCTTGGTAATCCCTAATTCTGAACTGTATTGGATAGCTATTAGCTTTTCATAAAAATTAACACTTTGATTAAGTTATATTGATTTTGTGCGACTAATTCTCAATTATTCAACGAATTTGTTGTGTTTGAGGGCTTGACTAAAAACAGTCACTTCTGATAGGCTCAAATTACTCGATAAGATTAGCGCTAGCTGCGCTCAAAGTAACTTTACTAATACCACACTAGAATTTAACTTTTTACAGATGGCTTAAAGTCGTACACCCATTTGTGAAAATCATCATTCATATTCATTTGCCGCTCTTGCGTCTGCCCAGTAGATGCCACTGTGTTAATGTCGTAGTACCGCATTTCACCCAAGGCACTACGAGCTTGAATGGGTTTTGTCCGCTCGATGCGACACTGTTCGTAGCTAGTCAGAGCTTCTTGCAGATTAGCTGAATCAGAAAGACACTCTCGTAGTTGGTATGCATCTTCAAAAGTGGTATTGGCTCCTTGTCCCATTGCAGGCGCCATTGGATGAGCGGCATCGCCTAAGAGAGTGACTCTGCCTTGACTCCATTGAGTTAACGGTGGGCGATCGCAAATCGGCCCTTCCCAAATTTCCTCGGCTGGTGTCGCTTCTACCACCTCCCGAAAGGATTTATC
Organism: Nostoc sp. DedSLP04; assembly: GCF_034530775.1. Taxonomy (NCBI): domain Bacteria; kingdom Bacillati; phylum Cyanobacteriota; class Cyanophyceae; order Nostocales; family Nostocaceae; genus Nostoc; species Nostoc sp. DedSLP04. The sequence goes on from NZ_JAVRCL010000089.1 coordinate 21,952, forward strand.
CCAGTCGGCTAATTCATGGAGAATACGAGACTTCACTTCATTAGCGCTGTGCGAAAGGGAGTACTCAGGCGAGAACTTGCGACTGATCCAACTGGTATAGCCGCCACCCACATTCAAAAGGTACATAAACTGTTGATTGCCTTTGGCAAAAACTAGGTCATAGTCATTAAATAGCTCGTGGCGATACTCAATGACGGCACGCCAACACATACTACCGATATAATTAGGCTTACCCTCGCCAAATAAAGTTTCTCTGATGACAGAGTTAACGCCATCAGCCCCAATCAGCAAATCTGCATCTACCGATTTTTTGCCATCAAAATGAATTTTCACACCCTTTGCATCTTGCTCAAAGCCGATGCAGCGATGATTGAGGTGAATGATATCAGACGGCAATCTCGATGCTAAGACTTGCTGTAGACGATACCACCAAATAGTTAATAACGGTTGTCCGTATTGCTCTAAATATTTAGTGGCGCTAGTCCGAATTGTTTCTCCCTGAATACTCTTTAAAACCGTGTGGTGAACCTCGCATCCCGAACTTTTGAGAGTTTCGACAATTCCCGGCGCGATCGCATCTAGAGAATTCAAGCCATTAGGGGCTAGTCCTAGTCCAGTTCCCGCAGGGCGAAATTCTTGGGCTTTTTCGTATACTTGCACCTCTATCCCTTGGCTTCTCAGTGCGATCGCAGCAGCTAAACCGCCTGGGCCAGCACCGACAATAGCAACTTTCTCTACTATGGGTTGAGAGAATTTCTGAGTGTTTGTGTTCATATTATTAAGTCAGAATACCGAATATTCCCACGAATATATATACTTATTCCATGTTTGAAGGCAACTTTATCTTTTATCTAGATCCACAGTTATTACTTTGACTCCTAAATAGTTTTTTAGTCAATCTTCCTTAAGAATCAACCCTGAATTCGTTTTGCGGTTGCTGGTAGTAACAAAAACTGCACGCTTCAGCATTTTTTACTAATTCGACAAACGTAAATAAATACCGTTCCGTTGATTTGAGCGATAAATTCATTAAATTTGACTTTTAATTTTCATAAACTTCCTGTAAGGTCACTAAGCTTACTGTATTATTTTCATATTCAAAAAAATTGTGAAAAAGAGTTTGGATGAAATTTAAAGCAGCTTCTGTATGTATTGGTTTAAGTGAGTTCATTGCCGCTGATTGTAAATTACCCACAAGTGATTGCTTGAGAGGTTAGCTATTTATGCCTTTTACCATCCGTTATTGCCGTTACCTTGGATTCTAAATGTCAGGAAGTAACGCTAGAACAACCGCAGACTTTTATCGCTAGTATAATAAATGATGTAATTATTATCTACATGAGACATGGCAGAAAATTCCTTAGCTTCAAGAACTTCAGACTCACTTACTCAGGAAGTGAAAATATTCGCTTCAGAGGAAGTAGAATTATCACTGAATGTTAATAAGACATCTTACTCCTTAAAGATAGAACCTCGTGTTACATTACTAGATGCACTTCGAGAAAAGCTGGGTTTGATGGGCACTAAAAAAGCTTGCGATCGCGGTGAATGTGGTGCATGTACAGTATTAGTTAATAATCGGCGTATTAACTCTTGTATGACTTTGGCAATCATGCACATCGGTGCTGAAATTACCACAATTGAGGGATTAGCACAAGATGGTAAACTCCATCCTATGCAAACAGCCTTTATTACTCATGATGCTTTTCAATGTGGCTACTGTACATCAGGTCAAATTATCTCAGCCGTAGGGATGATATTAGAAGAATCACCAAAATCTGAAGCAGAAATTCGAGAAAAAATGAGTGGGAACCTTTGCCGTTGTGGAGCATATTCAAATATTATTGCGGCGATTCAAGATGTGCTAGAGGAAAAGCAAGATGCAGCCATTTAGTTATGCTAAAGTCACTTCAGAAGAAGTGGCGATCGCAATAGTTGAGCAAGAGAAAACTGCTGTATTTATTGCTGGGGGCACAGATTTACTGGGATTAATGAAAGATGGAGTCCAAACAGCGAATATATTAATTGATATTAATAGTTTGCCCTTAGCAAATATTGAATTTCAACCGAATGGAATCCGCATTGGTGCGATTTCTCGAATGAGCGATGTAGCTTTTCATCCCCAAATTCAGGAATGTTATCCGGTAATTAGCCAAGCTTTATTACAAAGCGCTTCACCGCAACTGCGAAATATGGCAACAGTGGGTGGTAATTTACTGCAACGAGTCCGCTGTGGTTACTTTCGCGATCCGGTTTTTCCTTGTAATAAACGCACTCCCGGTATAGGTTGTTCGGCAATTACAGGTTACAATCGAATGCATTCTATTTTCGGAGCTAGCGAACATTGCATTGCCGTTCATCCTTCCGATTTAGCTGTAGCTTTGACGGCATTAGATGCAGTGATTTGCATCCAAGGAATAGAAACATCACGGCAAATTTCAATTCATGATTTTTATCTCTTACCAGGCGAGACACCAGCAAAAGAAACTCTATTACAGCCTGGAGAATTAATTGTTGCTATTGAAGTTCCAGATTTTGCATATAAATCCCATTATTTAAAAGTAAGGGATCGAGCTTCTTACTGGAGTTTAGACTAAAAGCGATATGAGAGAACGCGAATCAAATAGAATTAG
>NZ_JAVRCL010000090.1:0-23557 GCF_034530775.1 Nostoc sp. DedSLP04
ATAATTTCAGTTATTTACTACTTGCTTATGTCGGAAAGTGACAGAAGAGGGTTATGCGGGGGCCAGGAGAAGCGCCGGGAATGTTTGCCTTAGAATCGGCAATGGATGAATTGGCATACACCTTAAATATCGATCCAATTGAACTAAGATTAAGAAATCATGCAGATATCGATCCGCACAAAGGATTACCTTGGTCAAGTAAATCCCTGAAAGAATGTTATCAAAAAGGGGCAGAAATTTTTGGATGGACACAACGCAATCCAGTTCCCCGTTCCATGCGAGACAATCATTTCCTGATTGGTTGGGGAATGGCAAGTGCGACATTTCCCACCAATGCTAGAACTGCATCAGTCAAGGTAGAAATTTTTGCCACTGGAGAAGTGAAAGTACAAAGTGGTACTCAAGATATCGGTACTGGTACTTATACAGTGATGACGCAGGTAGCTGCTGAAGTATTGGGATTACCAGTGCAGTTTGAATTAGGTGATACTAATCTTCCCAAAGCCCCGATTACAGGGAACTCAATTACCGTTGGGAGTGTTTCGCCGGCGGTGTATCAAACTGCGATCGCTGCACGGGATAAGATAATTAAAATGGCGATCGAAGATGCAAATTCTTTGCTTTACGGCTCGCAAGCAGAAGATATTGCCGTTGAGTCAGGGCAAATATTTTCAAAACAAGACCCATCAAAGCGAGACAGCTACACCGATGTTCTCCGCCGTCATAAATTAGAAAGTTTAGAAGTTACAGAGGAATCCTCACTCAATCCAGAGAGTCAACAATATGCCAAACATTCTTTTGGGGCGATATTTGTTGAAGTTGCAGTTGATGAATTGTTAGGAGAAATCAAAGTTAGACGTTGCGTAGGCGTTTATGATGCAGGGCGAATTCTCAACTTCAAGACAGCACGCAGTCAAGTTATCGGCGGAATTACCTGGGGAATTGGTATGGCGCTGATGGAGAAAACTGTAATAGATCCTAATCAAGGCAGAATAGTTGGTGCTAACCTTTCCGATTACCTAATTCCCGTTCATGCAGATATCCCCAATATGGAAGTGCAATTTATTGAAGAACGCGATCCTTATGTGAATGCACTAGGAACCAAAAGCCTGGGGGAACTTCCGATTGTTGGGGTAGCGGCTGCCATATCTAATGCAGTTTATCATGCCACAGGTAAGCGGATTCGCGATCTGCCAATTACACCAGATAAGTTGTTGTGAGCGAATCGGTTTGTAATTCAAAAAGCGGTTAGAAACCGCGTCTACACAACTTGTGTTGAGCGGAGTCGAAATACAAAACCCACACTTCGACAAGCTCAGTGACCGCCTCCGTGGGTTTCAAACCCTCAATTTTTCTTAGTCCGCGGAGGCGGACTTTGCCTGTGTAGCCGCGAATTCCATTCGCCTATTCCATTCCTGGCTTCATTACGAATTACTTTAGCGTGCATCGCCAATCAGCACAAATGGCGACCAATAAAAAGGATGACGATGGTCTGCAATTAGCTTCAACTTAGCTTGTTGCAAAGCCTCCCCTTTACTCATACCTTGCTTGAGATTCTGATAAAAATAAACCATCAATTCCTGAGTTGCTTCATCATCAACCGCCCACAAACTTGCCATCACAGCTTTAGCACCAGCACGCTCAAATATATAAGCAACACCTGTAATTCCTGCACCATTCAAATTAGGATCTACAGCAGTTTGACAGGCACTAAGAGTAATTAATTGTATGCCTTGTAAACCTAAAAGAGCAGCATTAGCAATATCTAAGGGTTTGTCAGCAAATAGTAACGTATTATTTTTTAAATTGACTTTTTTGCAATCTTCAGTCTGGAAACAGCCGTGAGTTGCTAAATGCAAAAACGAAAAGCGCAATGCTTGGGATCTAAACTTTTCCAGGGTGGCATCACTGCCGATATAGGCTTCACTATCTGGTAGTATTTCCTTAATATTTTTGACTTCTACCTCTGCACCTGGGAGATTTTGCGGGTCACGGGGTACTGGATTACCAAATACTAAAACAGCTTGTGGTTTGCGGGGTACAGCATTTTGCACACCTGGAGATTTTAGGGAATTATTGGAGATACGAGTGAGATAATTGACAGGATATTTCTGGATCAGAAATTGCTTAGTTTTACTGTCGTAAAGAGTCTCAAAAGGTAAAGAGCGCAGTTGACCAGTAGCAATAATACTAAGTTCTTTGGGGGATAAAGCCTTAATTTTGCCTTCTATAGGACGAATAAGGATGTCATAAAGTTTGCCGCCAGTTTCAACGTAACTAGAATCACTGTCATCTTGTACTTCTGTCAAGTATTGAGTAATAAGTATATTAAATTCAGTGGGATCAATAGATTTTTTAATAACGCTCAACTCGCCTTTAGTGAAGATAAAAAAGGCGATATTATCGGGCATATCTTTTACATTAGTTAGTAAGACGGGTTGAACTACAACCGTTCCTGCGGGGATGGAGGATGTAATACTTTTAATATCTGCGGGTGTAGTTTCAAATAGTTCTGCCACTTCAGGAAAACGGCGAGAGATATTTTCGGCTTCTGAATAAACTTGTGCTTCTAATTGCCGAATCTGTTGGGGTAGGCTTTCGGAGCGATCGCTTTGCAGTTGTTGTCGCAGTGCTTCCAATTGTTGATTTTTTTTACTCCAGTCGTCAAGGCTCTGCTGTGCTTCTGGGTTGGCAACTTTAGCATTAATGAGGCGAGTATAATCAGCAAGATCGGCTGTGGTGAATAGGTTAACCCATTCAAAGGCTTGAGCGTATTTCTTTTGATTAATCAAGACATCGACTAAAGCAGTAGCATATACATCGTTTTCCTGTAAAAACTTTTGGCGATTTTCTCGCTGCAAACCCCGGCGCATTTCTAAGCTGATTTTGAGAGATTGCTCTAAATTAGTAATGGCTTGGGTTGGTTGATTTGTACTTTGGAAGAATACACCAATATTACCCAAGGTGACAGCTTCACCAGCGTGATCGCCCACAGCCCGCCAAAGGGGCAGAGCTTGGTTTAAAAAATCGAGTGCTTTTTGCTTTTCTCCTAAAGCGTCGTAGACTTTACCGATGTTATTGAGTGTGCGAGCCTCACCAGTGCGATCGCCCACAGCCCGAATAAGGGGCAGAGCTTGGTTGTAGAAATCGAGTGCTTTTTGCTTTTCTCCTAAAGCGTCGTAGACTGCACCGATGTTATTGAGTGTAGTGGCAACACCTGCGCGATCGCCCACAGCACTCCATAGGGGCAGAGCTTGCTTGTAAAATTCGAGTGCTTTTTGTTTTTCTCCTAAAGCGTCGTAGACTGCACCGATGTTATTGAGTATAGTGGCTTCACCTGCGCGATCGCCCACAGCACGAATAAGGGGCAGAGCTTGGTTGTAAAATTTGAGTGCTTTTTGCTTTTCTCCTAAAGCGTCGTAGACTGCACCGATGTTATTGAGTGTGCGAGCCTCACCAGTGCGATCGCCTACAGCCCGAATAAGGGGCAGAGCTTGGTTGTAAAATTCGAGTGCTTTTTGCTTTTCTCCTAAATCGTCGTAGACTGCACCGATGTTATTGAGTGTGCCAGCCTCACCAGTGCGATCGCCCACAGCACGCCTAAGGGGCAGAGCTTGGTTGTAGAAATCGAGTGCTTTTTGCTTTTCTCCTAAATCGGAGTAGACTAAACCGATGTTATTGAGCGTGCGAGCCTCACCAGTGCGATCGCCCACAGCCCGAATAAGGGGCAGAGCTTGGTTGTAAAAATCGAGTGCTTTTTGCTTTTCTCCTAAACGGTCGTAGTTAAACCCAAGCCCAAGCAGTGCAGTTGCTTCAATTTTTTGGTCTTTGAGTTGTCGTGCAATGGTTAAAGCTTGCTCTAATATTTGTATTGCCTGTTGATGTTCCTGTTGCTGTGACAGCTTTATCCCTTGCTCAAGCAGTCTTTGTGCTTCTTGCGATCGCAAATTTTGAGTCTGTCCCCAGGTGGGTTGAGCTATCAACATCGCTGTTAAAGGCGTTAGACAAACACCCAAAGCTAAAAAAGTGGTGAGAAATTTTTTCATAGAGTAGCGCAGAGGTAGCTGTTTTCAATTGGGTGTTAGCAGAAGTTGTCGTTAGCAATATCAAAGTATTTGGTTAAGACTAAGATTGCTACTCTACAAGAACGCTAAGAGCGAGGGGAGCGATCGCAAGAACAAAAGTACCTTAACTTTGCGTAAGTCTTATAAATGTTTCAACATTAATTGCATACATTGGAGCATTTGTTATAAACGTTGGGACATTTATTGCAAATGTTTAAGCATTTGTTGGAAATGTTTGAACGTTTGTTGCAAACGTTTGAATAATTGTTGCAATTACTTGAACATTTGTTAGAAACGTTTAAATATTTGGAGTTGGGAGATGTAGCTCGCTTCCCGTAGGGTGGGCAAATTTTACATTTGTGCAACAAGTCTAATCAAGTTGAGTATTTACCATTAATTTCTATATAACCCTCTGAAAGATCGCAACCCCATACAGTTGCAGAGGCATCGCCAATATTAAGGCTAACATGAATATCTACTTTATCTTGAGACATAATTTGCCGTAACTGTTCTAGATTTTCATTAGTTAAGCTACTAGGATAAACTTTCACATTATCAAAACTAATAACAACTTTATCTTGATTTATTTGCTGTTCGTTTTCACATTTGCCTATAGCCATAGCAACTCTTCCCCAATTCGGATCTGCTCCATAAACAGCAGTTTTTACTAATGGGGAATTTACAATTGCTTTCGCTACTGTTTTAGCTTGTGTATAGTTAATCGCTGAATCTACAGTTACCTCAATTATTTTAGTAGCACCTTCTGCATCTCGTGCAATTTTCAGCACTAATTCCTGTGCAACTTCTTGCAATGCCCTAGCAAAATCTACTTCTGAAACTTCACCCGCTATTCCATTAGCTAAAATCACAGCAGAGTCACTAGTAGAAGTATCCGTATCTACACTCAAACAATTAAAAGTTTTATCTATAGTAGAGCGAAAAATAGAACGAAGGCTATTTGCAGAAATTGCAGCGTCAGTAAAAAAGAAAGTTAGAAGAGTAGCCATATTCGGCTCAATCATGCCAACACCTTTGGCAATTCCTACTAGCTTGGCATTTCCTATTTGTCGTGTAGCTAGTTTCGCTACTGTATCGGTGGTCATAATACCACGAGCGGCGGCATGAAAATCAGCATCAGTCAATTTTTTGCCCAATCCTAATAAACCAGCCCGGATTTTTTCAATGGGGTAACGTCTGCCAATTACACCTGTAGAAGCGATCGCGATATTACGTGCAGCAATTCCAGTTTCAGTTGCAACTAATTGCAGAACTTCTTGAGCATCAGCGATGCCAACCGAACCATTAGCTACATTTGCATTCTTCGATATAACGACAATTGCTTGTGCTTGTGAATCTTTTAAATTATCGCGGCTAATAGTAACACTTGGCCCAGCAAAAAGACTTTGAGTGAAAACTCCATCTGCAACACAAGGAACTGATGATTTAATAAATACAAAATCATCAGTTGTATCTCGTATTCCCAAATTCGTGATGAATGCACTAAAACCTTGAGGTGTAGAAGATATAGTTAATGACATTTTTCGATATTTAATAATTTGGGTTAATTATCTCATATCAAGTTCATTTATTAGTCATTTGTCATTTGTCCTTTGTCCTTTGTAATGACAAATGACCAAGGACAACCATAACAAAAATTTTCACAATCTCATTTAGGATTGCTATAGCAATTTCTGGATTATCGATTACTATAAATCAGTTAATGTAAGAGTGAATGTAGTCCATCCATTGCCACTTTCTACTTGAATGTTTCCTTGCAATTGTTCCACTAATTTCTGGACTATAGATAAACCTAAACCCGAACCACCTTGATTCCAAATATCTGCATTGGGTAGACGATAAAATTTATCAAATATTCGTGGTAACTCTATTACCGGAATTTCTACTGAATTACTAACAGTAATAATTGTTTTTGCAGGTGTTTCCGAAGAATTATGACTTACATTTAAGACAATTTCACCACCGGCAGGTGTGTATTTACAAGCATTATTGAGCAATTCTACTATAATGCGTTCCAAGCTAATGCTATCTGACAATAGCGGCGGGAGATTTGCAGGGAGATTCGGCTGTAGAGTTTGCTGATGTTGTTGAACGCGAATTTGAAACGGCTCGATAACCCAAAGTAACCACTGTTGTAAGAGCAACGCATCAGGTGTAAGAACTGGATAAGATGAGCTTTCTAGCCGTTGTAAGTCTAGTAGATCGTTAACTAATTCTAGTTCGCGATCGCACTCGCTTTCTATTAATTTTAGATAGCGTTGAGCATCCTCAGTATTATTATATAATTGTATCATTTGAATCATCATCTTGATATTACTCAGAGGCGATCGCAGTTCGTGAGAAACTAAATTCAAAAAGTCATTTTTGAGTTGATTTATCTCCTTCCATTGCACTACAAGTTTTTCTTGCTCAATTTGCTTTTGACGCGCCTCAATCGCTCGTTTGCGCTCAGTAATATCTCGAAACACTAATACAGCGCCTGTAATATTATCTTTGTCATCTTTAATTGGTGCAGCGCTGTCATCAATTGGTATTTCTGCACCATCTTTATTAATCAGAATTGTTTCTGCGGGGAGATGAACTATAATACCATCTTGAAGAACTTTTATAGTCGGACTTTCAATAGAGTTATGAGTTTCGCCATTAGCAATATTAAATATCTCTGAGGAATTTCTACCACACGCTTTTTCTTGTTTCCATCCAGTCAGATTTTCCGCAACCGGATTCATAAAAGTGATTACATCTTGTAAATCGCTAGCAATTACACCATCGCTGATACTTTTTAAAAGTGCATCCAGCCATTTTTTATTAGCTTTTAATTGCCTTTCTAAACCATGCTTAGTCAAAGTTATTTCAATATTTGTTTGTAGTTCTCTTTCTTTAAAAGGTTTCAGCAGGTAAGCAAACGGCTCAGTTATCTTAGCTCGTTCTAATGTGTTTTCATCTGCATAAGCAGTCAAATAAATTACTGGGATATCCAAACGCTTATAGATTTCTTCAGCAGCTTCTATCCCGTCCATTGAGCCTTTAAGCTTGATATCCATCAGAACTAAATCTGGAGATATTTCTCTTGCTATATTAATCGCTTCTTCTCCTGAAGAAGCAATAGCAGGTACTATATAACCAAATTTATTAAGCCGATATTGTAAGTCTTTAGCAACAATAGCTTCGTCTTCCACAACTAAAATTTTTGCGCTTGTCATCTTTTATTGATTGTCTATTTATATTAAAGGAAATGTCAACTGGCACTCTACTCCAGTAGAGCTTGTAATATTTATATTTCCTGCTAACTGATGGGTTAAAGCATCCACCAACTCCCATCCTAATGATGCAATTTTTTTAAAATCAAAGTTTGGTGGTAAGCCAATACCGTCATCACGAACTATTAGCATTAAATTATTATTAATTATTTTCTTTATTTCAATATTAATTGCACCATTACTACCTTTGGTAAATGCATATTTTAAAGAATTAGATACAAGTTCATGGATAATTAAGCTACAAGGAATTGCTGTATCTAAACCGAGAAAAATACAATCTTCCGTATTTATTGTCAAAGCGATCGCATCTTCATTGACTTCATAAGCAGTAAATAAACTTTTGACTAAATCTCGAATATATTCACCAAAATTAATCCTTGCTAAGTCTTGAGATTGATACAATTTTTCATGAACGAGAGCCATTGATGCAATCCGTTGCTGGCTTTGTTGAAATATTACTAAATCTTCTTTGTCTTTTATATAGGCAGATTGCAGGTTTAGCAGACTGGAAATAACCTGTAAATTGTTTTTGACCCGATGATAAATTTCTTTTAATAACACCTCTTTTTCTAATAGTGATGCTTGAATTTGCTCCTCCCACTGCTTGCGTTCGCGTTGCGCGGCTTTCCGTTCGCTAATGTCTTCGACCACAGAAATAAAATATTTTGGCTCCCCATTAGATTCGCGCATTAAAGACACAGTAAGATTAACCCAAACTATGGAATTATCTTTACGTAAATAGCGCTTTTCCATCGAGTAAGTTTGAATATTATCTGCTAAAATCTGCTCAACATATTTCAGGTTAGTATTAAGATCGTCCGGGTGAGTAATATCTTGGAAAGTTAACAACTGTAGTTCTTCGAGTGTGTAACCGAGAATATCGCAAAGCTTCTGATTAACTAACAACCAGCTTCCATCGATTGCGACATGGGCAATGCCAACAGCAGCTTGATGGAATGCAGCCCGAAATCGCTGTTCGCTCTCTCGCAATGCTTCTTCTATTCGCTGGCGTTCAGTAATTTCTGTCTGTAGCGATTCGTTGATTTTTGTTAACTCTGCTGTCCTTTCCTCAACCTTGCTTTCTAATTGGTTAAGTAGGCTATTTAGTGTCTCCTCTGCTTGCTTGCGATCGGTAATGTCAGTATGTGAGCCTGCCATTCGTACTACATTACCATTTTCATCCCACAGTGCTTGCCCTCGATCTAAAATCCATTTATAGGTGCCGTCTTTACATAAAGCTCGATACTCGGTAATGTAAAACGGTGTTTTCTGAGCAAAGTGATCTTGAACCGCTTGTTTCACCCGCTCAATATCGTTCGGATGCACTCGTGTCACGCATTCATCTAAATGGTTAGAAATTTCGTGGTTTTCGTAACCGAGCATTTCTTTCCAGCGAGCCGAGAAGAAAACTTCATTGGTTTTAACATTCCAGTCCCAAATTCCATCATTATTGCCTCGCAAAGCTAATTGCCAGCGTTGCTCGCTTTCCCTCAACACTTCTTCAGTCCGTATGCGTTCAGCAATTTCTTTTGCTAGTTGGTAGTTTGCAGCCTCTAGTTGGGCAGGACTCGGTAGAGCTAGCACCTGTGGCATTAATGGCACAAGCTCTATAGCCGTTAATACGGAAACAAAAGCGGTGATAGCTTTGACTAACCCTGATAGCCAATAGGTAGGATACCAAAGCGTCCATACATCCATTAAATGAGTTGTGCCACAAGCAACGATGAATGTGCCAAACATTAAGAATATCCAGCCGAAAGGCATATCTCGCCGTTTACGAACAAAATAAACCAACATCACTGGAATTGAATAATAAGCAAGTCCAGTTAACACATCTGAAATCAGATGCAACCACACCAATCCTGGTTTCCAGAGATAGCAATGTCCGTGGGGAATAAACTGGCTAGTAGAGAAAAAATTATTTAAAATTTCCATCATAAAAACCTACATATTGCACAAGTCTTCATCAAAGCCTGAAGTGCGAAAGAAGAGGTTTTTAGCCTCAGACCTTTTGTAGATGCGTATACACCTAGAGAGTGAGTCTCATATTCTCAAGGAGAACTACGTTTGGCGTTTGTCAGAGTTTTACCGTACTAGTTTTAGACTAGAATTGATTATTAGTTTGAGCTTCTACATTCTGTTTTCGTCATCTTTTCTGAGTTTTTTAATCTGAATAATATAAGATTTATTAAAATTAAAGTACCGCGATCGCTTTGGTTATCGTTACCGTATATCCTCTGAAATCAACCATTTACATATATAAAAACCTTCAAAAATTACAGTAATATTTCGGTTATCTACTAATCTAATATTCATCTAGCTGCATACGTGTATTTGCGGATTAACTCAAATCAGTTTGAGTAGGTCAGCACTATTAATTTATCATCTAGTGTCCGGTTAAAGATTTATCCTTAATACCGCACAGAACAAGTGGAAAAGCTCACTCTCAAGGTTTGAAGACAGAGCAACTGGCATTAGATGAGGCGCAGGTAGCAAACCACAAACTCCGTGTTGTAAGTAAAAAACCAGAAAATTAGTGTTGTTTTAGCTACAAAAATATAAACCCACTTTAGAAAAGGTTGATGGCTAGATTCTCTTTCATCATGAAGAAGCCCATACATCAGCAAAACTATCGGCATTGCTGATGGTAAGGGTATCTGGGCAAGTGTAAATCTGGGTTAACAATGATAGCAGGTGTGCGATTGACTGGCGGTGGTTAACTGAAATCATACTTTCGACCACTGTATCGATAAAACCGACTGCTACCATTACTCAGATGGCTTATTACTTATCTTGGAGCGAGACATTGAGTATTGGGCGCGATCGCTCCTACTACACACCTCACAATCCCCTACAGCGATGCCAATAAATCCACAGCTAACCTACTAGAGCCTGTTTAAACCCAAAATTAAGCCCACTCCAACGATCGAGGCACAAGGGACAGAGGGGCGATCTCACTTGACTGCCAAAAAACTTTGCTGATTGTTTCTACTTTTCCGAAAAAGAGGAATCGTAATGTGATTAACAATTATAGAAAACTTCCAACGCTTATTTTTATTAAATAAAAAGGATGCACTAACTATGAGTACAGAGAATGCAAAAAACTCTTTAGTCGAAACACAGTCTTTACTTGAAGAAAGTAAACAACCATCAACTCTCAATGATTCAAGAGGTCAGCAAGGTGTACAACAAAACGCTGATGCAGTAAATAATACTTTTAATCTGCCACAAAACTATATACAAACAGACCCCTGGATTTACCGTATGATTGTTGGTACACTTACCTCTACGGTATTAATTTGTCTTATAGGTGCAATTGCTCTACAAGCAAACGGCAACAAACAAATTCCTGAACTTCTAACCGCTCTTGGAACTGGTTCTTTGGGTGCTTTATCAGGATTACTAGCGCCATCCCCTATAAAAAGATAGTGTTTTCGTAATGCATCTTTTTTTATAGCATCTTTCTTGTACTTAACACTGATTTTACCTTGCAGGACATAGCGCTTAAGGAGCGCGTACTGTATTTTTCGTGTTTCGCTTTACTGCGACGAATTATTTGACCACAGCGATAAATAATTTGTCAAGTTCTTCAAGCTTGTAAGCTTCGCTCTAGAGGAATCTGATTTTTAGCCTTTCTGATATGAAGCTATAGAAGTTGCTTGAACAAGCAATATAGAAGAATTTGGATTGTTGACAAAAAATCTGTTGTTTTGGTCAAATAATTTGTCCCTCTACAGTTTTGGCTCCCCTCTCCGTGTTGGAGAGGAGTTGGGGGAGAGGTCAAAAAAGGGCTTGTCGAACTCACATTGCGTTACAATCTGCATGGAGTCATAATTGTTACAAAGTAATGCTCCTAAGTGGAAGGCAAACCAAGGAAGTACTCCAGTTTTACGAAAAAACTGGGTTTAAGAAGAGTATCAAAACTGGTTTTGGGGCTACACCAATATCTGACTGAGGTAGTGTTAAGCTTTTTCGTCGCTAAATATATATAGTGCTTGACTTATCTTTTCACAAGATGTAATTTATCAATATTAGATAAAACATCGGTAACTTAATCGGTTTTTAGTACTTTAGCAAAAATGAATATCTTTGTTGTAAATTAGCCTAAGTTTAGAGTTAACATTTTCTGCATAGTATCAAACATTGAAAATCTTCTTAAAATTTATTGATTAGAATATAGATTTTTCCACAATAAATAATGTAATGCGAAAAATAAATTACTGATAACTACGATGAAAAGGGAATTTTTCATCTAAAACCAAAATGATATAAGTTTGAAGCAAAGTTGAATCTTATTGATGAACTACAGGCATTCAATTAGAACTAGCAAAATTGAGAATATTAGAGATGGGAAAAAACATTACTTTCTCACACTAATATTCATTTCGGGAATAGCGATCGCACTTTTATTCATCAATACAACCGCATTGGCAGCCACAGTCAATCCCTGTCCCCAAGGTATGGCGATGATTTCACAAGGAACGTTCAAAATGGGGTCTGATAATTCCAATTTTATGGAAGAGCGATCGCCTGGAGATGTAACGGTGACTAACTTCTGTATTGATAAATATGAGATAACAAACTCACAATTTGGTGAATTTGTCAAACAAACAGGATATGTGACAGTTGCAGAGCGTCCCTTATCTCAAGAACAGTTTCCCGATTTACCCGATGAGCAACGATTACCGGGTTCGTTAGTGTTTGAGATGGCAAAACCGGGTGTCAAGGAAGTTTCCTTTTTGAGTTGGTGGCATTGGACTACTGGCGCGAATTGGCAACATCCCTTTGGGCCAGACAGTGCAATCGTTAGCAAATCCAACTATCCAGTTGTTCACATAGCTTACGAAGATGCCCTAGCCTACGCCAAATGGTCAGGAAAATCCCTACCCAGCGAAGCTCAATGGGAATATGCCGCCCGTGGTGGCTTGGATGGTGCAACCTATGCTTGGGGCAATGAATATTCTGAACATAGAGCCAACACTTGGCAAGGAATTTTTCCCTTTTTCAACACCAAAGCCGATGGTCACTTGGGCATTGCTCCCGTCGGTTCTTTTGCACCCAATGGTTATGGACTCTATGACATGACCGGGAATGTTTGGGAATGGACTACTGATTTCTATCAAGTTGGACGCGATCGCAAATCCAATCGAATTAATCCTATTGCCTTAAATCAAAGCTTTGATCCCAAAAAGCCCGATGAACCAGAGTTACACGTAATCAAGGGGGGATCGTATCTCTGCGCTCCCAATTACTGTAGTCGCTTCCGTCCGGCGGCGCGGGAGTCAGAATCACCCGATACGGGTACTACTCATATCGGGTTTCGGCTAGTTAAAAATTTGTCCTCTAGCACACTATCCATAAATCCAAAATCCCAAATCTAAAATCCAAAATTGTATGACTGATCCTCATAAGAGAGATTCTTTGTATGCATCTCTCAAGCTAACTTCTGGTGCGTTCGCGCAGCGTCTCCGAAGGAGAATCGCATTTTTGACAGCCCTAACGCTAATATTTTCTAGTCTCTTACCTCTACCTGCTTGGGCGGACTATGGCGACAAATTGCCATTACCCCAACCATCTTTTAAAGGCAAAATTGGCATTACTTACAAAGAATCCGAACCAGACTTCCCCAAACCAATTAAGGCTCCAGAAAATGCACCAAACGTGTTGCTGGTGTTGCTTGATGATGTCGGTTTTGGACAAACCAGCACCTTTGGCGGTGCGATCGATACGCCTAATTTAGACCGTCTAGCAGAAAGGGGATTGCGTTATAACCAATTCCACACTACAGCACTCTGCTCTCCTACCAGAGCCGCATTGCTCACGGGACGCAATCACCATTCTGTGAATACAGGTGTGGTTGAGGAGTTAGCCACAGGCTATCCAGGTTATACTGCGATTTTACCTAGAAGTGCAGCAACGATCGCTGAAGTATTGCGAGATTATGGATATAACACAGCCGCTTTTGGCAAATGGCACAATACCCCAGACTATGAAACCAGTGCAGCAGGCCCATTCGATCGCTGGCCGACAGGTTTAGGTTTTGAGTACTTCTATGGCTTTCTGGGCGGTGATACCAATCAATGGAGTCCAGCTTTGGTGGAAAATACCCAACATATTCAGAAACCAAGCGATCGCCCTGATTATCACCTCACCCCCGATCTAGCAGACCATGCAATTAAGTGGATTCGTACCCAACAAGCGATCGCTCCTGATAAACCCTTCTTTACCTACTTTGCCACTGGCGCTACCCATGCCCCACACCATGCGCCCAAGGAATGGATCGACAAGTATAAGGGTAAATTTGATCGAGGTTGGGATAAATTACGCGAAGACATCTTTGCTCGTCAGTTAGCCTTGGGTGTAATTCCCACCGATACTAAGCTGACTCCTCGCCCGGCGGAACTTCCAGCTTGGGATTCTCTCACTCCCACCGAGCAGAAAGTTTATGCGCGTCAGGCGGAAGTATTTGCAGGTTTCCTCAGCCATACTGATGCACAAATTGGTAGAGTTATTGATGCGATCGATCAACTGGGTGAATTGGATAACACCTTAGTCTTTTTCATCGCCGGCGATAATGGTGCGAGTGCTGAAGGCGGCTTAACAGGTAGTGTTAATGAATTAAAAGTCTTTAATGGCGTAGCAGAAAGTCCTCAAGAAGTTCTCGCGGCTTTTGATGATTTAGGTGGGCCAAAAACCTTCAATCATTTTCATGCAGCTTGGGCTTGGGCAGTGGATAGCCCCTTCCAATGGACAAAACAAATTGCTTCTCACTTCGGCGGAACCCGCAATGGTTTAGTTGTGGCTTGGGGCGATGCCTCCGGCGGGCTTCGCCAACGCATCAAAGATCGTGGTGGACTGCGAAGCCAATTCCATCATGTAATTGATATTTATCCCACAATTCTGGAGGCTGTGGGGATTGAAGAACCAGAGGTAGTCAACGGTGTAAAACAACAACCCATCGAAGGTACTAGCCTTGTTTATAGCTTTGACGATCCTGATGTACCATCCCATCACAAAACCCAGTATTTTGAAATGTTGGGCAATCGTGGCATTTACGATCGAGGTTGGGTAGCAGCCGCCCGTCATGGACGCTTACCTTGGGAGCGTGTTTCCAAAACCAGCTTCGATGAAGATAATTGGGAACTATACGATATTACCAAAGACTTCAGTGAAGCCAACGATTTAGCCAAGCAGAACCCTGACAAGTTAGCGCAACTACAAGATTTATTTTTGAAGGAAGCAGAGAAATACAAAGTTCTGCCCTTGGACGATCGCTTACTTCAACGGTTTGATGTCAAAATCCGTTCCAACCTAATCACAGGACGCAATAGCTTTACTTATTACACATCTGTTGCAGGGATTCCCGAAGGTAGCGCTCCCAATATTAAGAATCGCTCCTTTAGCATCACTGCCGATGTGGATGCTGCCAAAGATGGTACTGAAGGCGTTTTAGTTACCCAAGGCGGACGTTTTGCGGGTTGGAGTTTCTTCTTGCAAGAAGGTAAACCCACCTTTGCTTACAACTTGTTAAATAGCGATCGCACAATCATTCAATCTTCCCAACCAATTGCGATCGGCAAATCCCAAATCAAATTTGACTTTGCTTATGACGGTGGCGCTCCGGGAGCAGGCGGTACTGGTAAGCTCTCGATAAACGATCAACAGGTTGCCGAAGGTCGCATTGATAAAACCGTAGGCTACCGATTTGGTTTAGATGAAACCTTTGATGTTGGTCAAGATACTGGCACACCTGCGGTAGATACTTACCAAACACCCTTTGCATTCACCGGTAACTTACAGCAAGTCACCCTGGAATTGAAGTAATAAGGATTGGGCATTGGGGAAGAGACAAGGTAGACAAGGAAGAGGGGGGAGACAAGGGAGAGACTTGTCCCCTTATCCCCCTTGTCTCCTTGTCCCCTTGTCCCCCTTGTCCCCTTGTCCTCTTGTCCCCTTGTCCCCTTGTCTCCCCTCCTCCCCTGCCCCTCCGCAACTCTGCGTGAAAAAAAATCATGAATGAAATCTTGTCACTAATCGATAAACTCGCACTTTTCACATTTATCGTGTTCACCATGCTGGGTGCAGGGTTAAGTCTCACCGTACAACAGATTTGGGAACCACTCCGCAACCTCCGCTTAGTTATCTCATCGCTGCTGACAAATTTTGTACTAGTGCCGCTTTTTGTATATTTGTTACTACAAGTAGTACATTTAAGTGAACCACTAAGAGATGGTTTACTGATTATGGCAGTAGCATCAGGGCCTCCAGCACTACCTAAACTTGCCCACATAGTCAAAGGCAATATAGCTTTCTCGGTGGGGTTAATGATGTTACTAATGCTAGGCACAATTTTTTATATGCCGATTGTACTGCCCTTAGTGGTGGAAGGTGTGCAAATTAACTCCTGGGACATTGCCAAACCCTTATTGTTAATGATGGTTAGCCCATTGTTTATTGGGTTATTCATCAAAGCAAAATTGAGTGCGATCGCTCCCATTATCCAGCCGATTTTGTTCAAATTATCTAATGCTGGATTACTTTTAGGTCTAGTAGTCAGGCTGATAGTTCACACTAACGATATCATTAGCTTATTACAAACAGGTGCAATCTTGGTTTGTGCCGTTTTCATAGTCTTCTCCTTCACCGTGGGTTATCTTTTGGGCGGCCCTGGTATCGATACCCAACGAGTGCTAGGAGTAGGAACAGCTCAACGTAATTTTGCCGCAGCATTGTTAGTAGCTACAAGTAATTTTGAAGATCCCAGCGTCGTGAGCATCATCATGGTGACGAGTATTTTAATGATGATCGTAGTTTTGATCGCCGGGCCAAAGTTCATAGAACTAGACCAAGGAATGGGTGTAAAGATAGAGCAGGTAAAGGGTTGAAACTCTCTCTAAGAAATGTGCTTGGCAAATACGCTAAGTCAATAGTCTTACCGTATTATGTATTAGATACACAAATATTAGATTAGATAAAAAACTATATGTAAGGTAGCAGATGGTTCAATCACAAGCAAGCTCTTTTGATGCAATTAGTCCCACAGCTTTGATGGTAGCTTATACTAGGCAGTTTACTGATATCCCTTATGGCAAGGAATTATCTCAATTAGTTAATGCCGAAAGCTTCATAGAACAACTGCAACAAAAACAATTAAGTCAGCCGAGTGAAGTGTCTGTTCTTGTTGAGGCTCGTTACAAAGCTGTTAACCAAGTAATATCTCAACACTTGCAATTTGAAACTACCCAAATTATCGAGTTAGCATCTGGATTATTGCCTCGTGGTATGGCAATGTCTCAAAATCAAAATATCACTTTTGTTGAAAGTGATTTACCTGCAATGATTAGTCAGAAGCAACAACTCGTAAAACGATTGATTGGAGAACGGCAGAATTTGTATTTTGAAGCAATTGACGCTACTAATCAACCTAGTCAGTTTCCTTTGAACGTAAATTATTTACATCAAAACCAACCTGTAGTTGTTTTATGCGAAGGATTGTTAACATACCTAACCTTAGCAGAAAAGCAAAAAGTGTTTGCTAATGTTCGTGAGATACTGCAAGTTTACGACGGTGTATGGATTACACCTGACCTAACCACTTTTGATGGCTTGAATCAACTACGGCAAATTAGTCCTGGGTTGCAAAGACTTAATCAAACTGCAAGTAATGTCTCAGGTCGAGCTATTAATAATTATCACTTTGAAAACATCGACCATGTGAAACAGTTCGCTTATGAACAAGGGTTTGATATTAAAGAATATAGTATGCTCGAAGTGATGAATCAAATTACTTGTTTAAAGCCTTTAGGGATTGAGCCAGAGGTTGTTAAATCAATGTTGGCTATTGGCTCTACTTTTGTTTTAACCCTTTGCAATTCTTGATGTCTTTACAGGTTTTTTTGTATGTACCCTCGAAAAGGGGGAATGTCCTAACTGCTTTTGAAGTATTTCGTGACCGTTTGGTCAAATTATGGTTCAAATCACAAGGGAGAACTTGAGGATATGACAAATATTGCATTGATTGTTGGGGCTGGTAGTGGACTCAGTGCCTCATTAGCCCGTTTATTAGCAAAAGAAGGCTTTACTATTGCTTTAGCAGCAAGACAAGTTGATAAGCTCAAAGCATTGTCTGATGAAATTGGAGCCGTCAGTTTTACTGCTGATGCTTCTCAACCAGATGAAGTTGAACAACTATTTACAGATGTCGAACAAAAGCTAGGAGTACCAACATTAGTTGTGTATAATCCTAGCTGGCGGGTTCGGGGTTCATTTGTGGAACTTGACCCAGCCGATGTTGCCAAAACACTAGAAATTACTGCCTATGGTGGCTTTTTAGTAGCACAAGCGGCGGCAAAACGTCAGTTAGCTGCGGGTGGGGGAGCGATCTTTTTTACAGGTGCTTCCGCCAGTGTTAAGGGTTATCCTCAGTCTGCACCGTTTGCAATGGGTAAATTTGCTTTACGGGGTTTGGCTCAAAGCATTGCCCGTGAATTGGCTCCTCAGAATATCCATATAGCGCATTTTGTGATTGATGGAGGAATTCGTTCTGCTACCCGGATAGAACCAGAAAATCAACCAGATAGTTTACTCGATCCAGATGCGATCGCTCAAACTTATCTCAACATTCTGAGCCAACCTCGCAATGCTTGGACTTGGGAAGTTGAATTGCGACCTTGGGTGGAAAAATTTTGATTTTCACAAGAAAATCGCCGAATAGCACGGAAGCCACTTGACTTAAGGCAGTAGAGGAAGGCGAATAGGCGAATTTATTCGCCGTAAATATTATCCGTGATGTGGATCTTCGATATATCTTTTGATAACATCTGCCGAAACCTGTCCAGCAGTAGAGTAAAAATAACTATTAGTCCATAAGCTAGGCAATTTTAATAATTGCGGGAACTCTTTAGGCAACATATAAGATGAGCGTCCCTTAAAGGCTTTTACTATCTGATTTATGGCAATATCTGGCTGATGCTCTACCCAATCTCAATAACTTTGTGATTTTGTTGTTGCACTCACAATGACAAATTGCCAACAATTAAATGTAATGACATAAAATGAAAATTCATGAATTTCAAGATGCTAATCAATTTTATACCTGGGTGAAAGATTATTTGCTCAATCAAGAACCAATCCATAGTCTGCTGCTGGGAATTAGCAATAGCTTGATTCACAATCCTGAACGCTATGAAGAAACCCCATACTTGGCAGCTGTGGAAATAGATAATAATATTGTCGCAGTAGCAATTAGAACGCCACCCCGCCCATTATTACTCTCACAGATTGAAGATTTGAAAGCAGTAGAGCTACTTGCTCAAAATTTATCTGTTTCCTATCCATCACTGACGGGAGTTAATGCTCCCGTAGATGAAGCCCAAGCCTTTGCTTCAGCTTGGCATTCTTTAACTGGTCAATCTTACCAATTAAAGTTAGCGTTGCGTACCTTTAAACTGGAAAAAGTACGACATATTTCCGCAGCTACAGGTTATTTACGACAAGCAACAGAAAGCGATCGCACACTTTTGATAAACTGGTATGAAGCTTTTTCTCTAGAAACCCTTGGCGAGATTGACTCAGAAGCAGAACGCTGGGTTAAACATCGGTTGAAGGAAGGTACTGCTTATCTTTGGCAGGATAAAGTCCCGGTTTCAATTGCTTGTCGTGGTGGACTAACGCCCAATGGTGCGCGAGTAAATATGGTGTACACACCACCAAAGTATCGTCGCCTGGGTTACGCTAGTGCTTGCGTAGCAGCTTTGAGTCAGACTTTATTGAACCAGGGATATCGATTCTGTTTCCTATCTACAGATTTAGCAAACCCGATATCTAATCATATTTACCAGGAAATTGGTTATCAGCCATTGGGTGATTGGCATGAATTGTGCTTTGAAGTAACAGGACTTAAACAGAATTTAAGTTCTTTTGTGGACTCTTCAGAAATCCCCGTCACGAAGCGTGCGGGGAAGCTTAATCTGCTCTAGATATACATAGCAAAGTAATCATTGTAAATTTCTGTATTAGTCATAACTGTGAGTTCTATTTGTTTCTGTTCTTCATCTGTTGGCGAACTTGTAGCTTGGTCTAAGCTTTCTTGAGGAATAAAATCACCACAGTATTCATTCGCAGGTACAGCTGCATTCATCTTCTGGGGATAACTTAATTTGAGATTATTCATGATGGTAATGAATTGACTACGGCTGCGATCGCTAAATCTGGGATTAAGCTGCTTTTCTTCGCCAATGGTGGAAACTGTGCGTCCTTTATAGTCATGGGCAGGATATACCAACGTATCATCTGGCAAGGTAAATAAGCGTTGTGTCACTACATCGTATAAAGTTCCAGGATCGCCTCCCTGAAAATCTGTGCGTCCACAACCACGAATAAATAAGGCATCACCAGTTAACAGATGGGTTTTGTTCGCTAAATATGCTATATGACTGGCGGTGTGACCTGGCGTAGAAATTGTTTCGATGATTACCGATCCCACCTCTAGGATTTCGCCACCGACAAGGGAGCGATCGGCTTTTGTCACAGCAGTATTCTGGGGAACAATCACCTCACAGCCTGTTTTTTGCCTGAGTTTGCCTGCCCCTGTAATATGATCGGCATGGAGGTGAGTTTCTAGACAGTAGCGTAGCTTTAATCCCAATTCATCCAATGATTCCAAATCGCGGTCAACTTGCTCTAATACAGGATCGACTAGAACAGCATCTCCTGTCTGGCGATCGCCAATTAAGTAAGTATAACTACTAGTTGCAGGGTCAAAAAATTGCCGAAATAGAAAAGTTGATTGCGGTATCTCTGCACTGCCATCGCTTAACAAAGGCATCGTTGGAATAGGGCGCGCACGCACTGGTAGCGATTGCAACAACGTCTTAGATAGTTCCTGCGCCTGTCCTCGTAATTCTGGTACAGCGATAGTTTCCCACAAGTCGCCCTTGCGCGGAGTTCCCAAGGTATAAAACAGCGTCGAAACATTACCGTCTGCTGCATATAATGCACCGTGGGTATCTGTATCTAATCCTAAACCGATGGTATTGGGGCGAACTAATTTCTGCGATCGCAAATCAGTAATCAAAGGATGAGGCGATCGGCGATAATCTGCTGCTACTCCTGTACAATTCACCACCCGGTGGACGTGCAAGATATTATTAGTTTGGGTTTTGCGCTGACACACGGTAACAGCTACACTATCCGGCAAAGCTTGATATTCCCTAATCCGCCCGGCAGCAATGGTGAGTTGACCAGAATCCAGCATTTCAGTGACAACATCCGCCACCCTTGGGGCAATGCGGTGACGATGCACATCCCAATAGGGTGTCAGATGACGCAAAAAACGTTGCTGTTCTTCAGTCGGTAGTTTTTGCCAGATTTTCTGATTCAGTGGACGCAGAGAATCAATTACTGCTCGCCAGTCGTAGCCTTGGGTAGCCGCAATTTCCACCTCGGCACGTAGCCGACGTAACCAGCCACGTACACTTTTTGGTGAATTTTCTAGCGTCAAGAAGCAGGCATAAGGTTGAGCCGCTTGATGTTTGAGGGGAAATAAGCCTCGTCGGGACACAGCATAAATTTTACCGCGATGTTGGCGATCGCTCAGAGATAAAACCATATCCACCATCGTCAGTCCCGTACCAATTAGCAACACAGGTGCATCAGCATCAAGGTCTGCTAAGGCATCGGCTGACCAAGCATTCCGCAGATAATCATCATTACTGTTTGCGTTTTGAATGGCGGGGGGTGCAGAAGGTGAGTTCCCCAATGCCAACACAACTCTGTCTGCGGCAAAACAGCGACCACTACGTAGAGAAATCATTGCGCCTTTTTCTTCGGGCTGTACTCCTACCACTTCATCGGTGAAGCGTTCTAGTCGCACATCACTAGGCGCTGTGGCTTCTGCTTCTGCTAAAACCGATTGAATGTATAAACCATAAACTTTACGAGGTATGAAGGTACTGGCATTTACTTCTTCTGAAAAAAATACTGTTAACTCATTTCGGTTGTGTTGAAGCCAACGTAACAAATGCCCTGGATCGTGAGCAAATGCACTCATGTTACCTGCCGATACATTCAGCAAATGACAGTTGGTATCGGTGCTGTAGGCGATTCCCTTGCCAATTTGATCGCTACGCTCAATCAGCTTAATGGTGAGGGGTTGGCTGGCAGTTTTTAATAAGTGGGTAGCGACTAGAGAACCACTAAAACCTCCGCCAACAATAGCGATCGTGGTTGGAGTATGGGCAGTTAAAAAGCTAGGGTTCATGGCGGTCTTAGCTAGAATCAATAGTTACGCTGTCTCTTTACTGGAACTAAATGCTTTTCCAACCCAGCTAAAAAATCAGACTTGATTTATTATAAATTCTTATAATACCTTGATTTGAGGCATTAAATACATTTAATTGATCAATTAACAGTAGTTTGTGGCTTCTTGACAGAATCTGTACAATTATCATCTAGGAAAGTTCTCAAGATATTCATATCTATGGTTCAAGCAACAGAACATCTTTACGTTGTCAAAGACGAGCATATTCTAGGTGGTGAGCCAATTATCAAGGAAACTCGTACATCTGTTAGAGCGATCGTTGAAACTTGGCGTATGGGTGTATCTCCTGAAGAAATTCCCCAAGGTTTGCCTCATCTAACCCTGGCACAAGTATTTGATGCGTTGAGTTATTACAGCGATCATCAAGATGAAATTAATACTTATATTGAACGTAACCGAATCCCTGATGAATTGATTGATCTCTTGGTGCGAGATTTATGAGTAACTTGTTCATCCGCTTGTACTTAGATGAGGATGTCAACGTTTTGGTAGCGGATTTACTAAAAGCTAGAGGCTTTGATGCTTTAACCGTAAGAGATGCAGGACAACTTCATGCAAGCGATGAGGAACAAATGGCTTATGCTGTCACCCAAGGAAGAACACTAGTTACACACAACCGTACCGATTTTGAAGAACTCATACAAGCTTATTTTGATAGCGAACAAATGCACTATGGAGTGATTTATGCTGTTCGTCGTCCACCTCAAGAAATAGCAAAACGATTACTAGCGATTTTAAATCAAGTGACAGCAGATGAGATGGAAAATCAAGTTCGGTACATTTGAATTACTCAAGTTTGACAGTACAAGAGTTGTCAAAATACAAAAACGATATCTTGACTTTTAAAACAGTGGCTACGACTCTTGCACTATATTTATCTTTGCCATGCCACTACAACCCGAAGGTTTTTTCAAAAAAATCATCAAAATTAAGCTTGGTTTTAATCTCAAACGCTCCAACTTTTAGAGAAATAATGTCATCTAATAGCATGATGGTTCGTAATAAACATCTGCGGGTTTCTACTCTATAAACCTCCGAATGAACTCCTTTATTAGCTAACTCAGATAACTTTTCCATCTGCTCACTAAGAGTCTTTGTACTAACCCAAATAAGATCAATATTGGTATCACTTTTCCTTGTTTCATCAACAAAGGCTAGGAGCCGATTTCGATATTGCTTCGTTCCCAATTTACGTCCTTCAAGCTCTCCATCTATAGGGGGAAATAATTCATCTGAAACATGCTCTACTATTCGTCTACAAGAGGCAGTAACTTGAGCAAATTCTTCATTGGTTTCTGCTTCAGTAAAAGTTTTTAAAGCAGCCCATAACTTATCCCCTAAATCAGGGACAGCATCACCTATTCTATGGGCTACACCGTCAGCAATGAAAGCCAGTAAATTGCCGCATTGCTTCTTCCATTCCGCAACTCTTCTCGCATGTTCAAAATCATGATACTCGTCAAAAATTGTATATCTGCCATTCAAGCTTTCAAAGCAGACCGATTTGAAACCGAATTGGATAAGACGCTCAATCGTAGACTCATCTTTTGATTCTTCAGAAATGCCATCCCAAAATACCGAAGCATTTTGGTTATTAATTCTGTATCTCGCTCCTATTGAATTTAAGTACAAGTACCAATGGATATGAGAAGCATCATCTACCTCCATTGCACCTAAATATGCTTCAGACTTTTCTCGAAGTTGGTCATTTAAATAATCTGCAAGGTACATTTCGATTGTTTCAAAACAAATTGTAAAAATTTCATCCTTTAATGCTTGCATCAACCTATCTATAATCATGCTTGACCATATGGTATTTTCAGGTTTAAGCCAGCGATTTACAATAGACTTATCCGAAAATGGTAAATGTATACGGCAAAGGAATTTCAGCGATT
>NZ_JAVRCL010000091.1:0-23509 GCF_034530775.1 Nostoc sp. DedSLP04
GAGTGTAACTATCTTCCCTCACTTACACCTATATTTGCAAAGGTGAGATGCTCCCTATTCCGTCTAATCAAGAAGAACGAATTCTAGAACAAATCAAAGCTCGATTGAATTTCGACCCTTGCATAGAATCACACAGATTACGCTCTACCTCACATGAAGAACCCGATAGAATTAGAAATCCAAAAGTAGTAGTTGAGCGGCTAACAGGCAAAGATATGGAACGCGAACAACAGTGTTGGGAAGATACAAATTTGAACCTTCTACGTGAAAGAGGTGTTCATACAGGTTTGACAGCCTACATTCAAGAAATTGAGCAACACTTGATTCCAATTATTTTGTCTAAGTAAAAAATTCGCACCCCTCCCAAAGCATACATCGTCACAAAGCTGATTTATTCAAAAACAACGCCGCGATAAATTTCTGTCATCGATAATGCGATCGCAACTGAATCTAAAGAAATAGATACCTATAAGCCGATAAAATCACTAAGCAACCAACCTTGAGCCTGTTTGCTATAGCGTTCAACAAAAGGTTCATTCTGCTCGACTAATAAATATTCGCTAAAACTTGCAATTGAGCGATACATCCGAAATTTACTGAGTCGATCGCAATCTGCGGTGGAAGGAGATAGAACTTCAACAATCAGTGTGGGATTCAAGACTTCATCTGAGCGATCGCCATTTAGTTGCGGTTCGCCGTCAAAAACCATTACATCTGGATATACTCCGCGTCGATGTTCGGGAATCCACAGCCGTAAATCGCTGTTAATTGGCTCGAATTGAGTATCGCGCATCACAGAAGTAAGATAGGTCAAGATGTTCCGACCAATGCGGCTGTGTTTAAGGGTTCCTCCAGGCATGGGTACAATTTCTCCATCTCGATATTCGTTGCGTCCTTCGGCTTTTTCTTCGATCGCGCGATATTCATCCAAGCTGTAGCGGCGCGAGATGGTAGAAATCATAGGTCGTGAGCGATCGCATTAGCTATAAAACAACAATATTATTTTGTCACAGATTTACTAGTGAGGTGATATAGTCTTGCGGTCTATATATTCTTTTTTCTACAAAAGACTGCGCGATATCTTTCGGGTTATCCAAAGCCGAATGTATCTAGACCTGGTGCTGCTTTAGTGGGATGCACGATAGAATTTAGGCAAAAGACTTTATCTTTCTGGTTAGCTGTCTACGATGTCTGCAAGAGATAGGTTTCATGAACTGGTTAGAACTGCCCTTGAGAAGGAAGAGTGGATAATTACTCACGATCCTTACCACATTGATTTGGGGTTTGTTGATTTCTACATCGACTTGGGTGCAGAACTTTTGCTGGCGGCGACAAAGGATGAGGAAAAGATTGCAGTTGAAATCAAAACGTTTTTGGCACCCTCAACGATTTCTGAGTTCCATACTGCAATTGGACAATTTATTAACTACCGCATTGCTTTGGAAGATAACGATCCAGAGCGGAGGTTGTATTTGGCAGTTCCGCTCGACGTTTATAAGCGATTTTTCAGATATCCATTTATTCAAACGGTCATTGTCCGTAATAAAATTCCCCTTTTGGTGTACGACACAGAAAAACAGGAGATTGCAGAATGGATAAGCTAATTTTATATCGTGAACTAATTCAGAGATTATTGAGAGCGCGGGCAAACTTGCGTTCTGGGAGCGATCCAATAGAAAGTCAAACCATTTTTGATATTACAAAAGACCACTATCAGCTTGTGCATGTGGGATGGAAGGATAGTAGTACCCGGATTTATGGCTGTGTGCTGCATGTAGATATCAAGGATGAGAAGATTTGGGTGCAGCATGACGGAACAGAGGATGCCCTAGCAGATCAACTTGTGACCGAGGGAGTGCCTAAGCAAGATATTGTGATAGCATATCATGCACCTCATGTAAGGCAGTATACAGAGTTTGCTGTAGGCTAAACCTATTGAAAAAGCCTGTTTGCGATCGCTACTCACAAACAGACTTTACTTTTTTTATACTTCTAATTAAGCTTGCTCCCAAAGCTGACGTACATAATCAGGTAGCCAGCTAGCAATTTCCTGAATTCGTTCTTCGGAAAGTTCGTCTTTAGTAGCAGAAAATACTGCTTTAACCGCTTCCTCTCGGTCTACTGTTCCCGGTTTTCCACCTTCGTTAGCAACTCGGAACAGGAAGCGATCGGAATCGATCTTAAAGATACCAGGGCCTTGCCAAGGTGGACGAACCCGGCTCAAAAATCTCACAAGTGGATTGCTGTCTCTCCAAAGATCGGATACTTCAAACTGGAGTGCTTTTTCATCTGTAGGCACTGCCTCTGTATGCAGTTCTGCTTCGACGCGATCGCTAGCTTCTGTGGTCATTAAGTCGCGCATGACGCGAAACACAATTTCGGTAAAGTCTCTGGCATCATAGGGGTCTGCAAACCCGGCTCTGACCTGCACTTTTTCCAGGAACGAACGATGTTCGTCGGCGATCGCAGTTCGATTATCTTCAATTTCCGTTGGGTCAACTTCTGGAATATCTGTTCTAAAACTTTGATCTGGCATTGTTTTTTCTTGTGGTTATTAATTTTGAGTCTTTATGCTTACTTTATGTAAGGTCGCACAAATCAAAAAGCCTTGGAATCTTCCAGAAGTTTGAGATGCCATTTATTCAAAAGTTAGAAATTCATCTGATTTGCATGGATACAGGTAGCAGGACTACGCCCCTACAAAGGTTTTGGATCGCACATATTTAATTTCTGAAAATATCATATCTATTAGATATCTTGCAAAAGTAACTTTTGCCTTGACGTTGGGGTGCATGTGAAAGGTTACTGGGTTTGGGAAAATTTCATCCTTTCCCCTTTACCCCTTCTCCTTTACCCCACAAATGCCAAGAAGTCTATTGAGTAGAGCAATACTCTTAGTGTTTTTGCTCGTTGTAGACATCACTCATTGGTATCAAAAAACAGTCAAAATAGATGAGTTAGTATAAAAGCAGCTGAAACAAAGATGCTAGAAACAAAAAACATCGAAATTCACACTTCCTATGTCAAAGTACCCAACGATGACTTAGAAATTGATGCTTACTTAGCTCAACCAGCACAAAACGGAACCTTTGGCGCAGTTATAGTTTTTCCAGAAATTTTTGGAATCAATAGTAATATTAGGGATATTACGGAATTAATCGCTAAACAAGGTTATGTAGCGATCGCCCCGGCGATGTATCAACGTATTGCTCCCGGTTTTGAAGCTGATTTTAGCGCTGAAGATGTTGGGTTCAGTCCAGAAAGCTATAGGCTGGGGTTGGAATATTATCAACAAGTAAAATATCAAGAGATATTGAGCGATATTCAAGCTACCATTACTTATCTCAAAACTTTACCCAATGTCAAAGATGATGCAATCGGTGTCATTGGTTTTTGTTTTGGCGGTCATGTTGCTTATATGGCTGCAACTTTCCCTGATATCAAAGCAACAGCTTTGTTTTACGGTGGTGGAATTACCACTTCTAGTTATGGCGAAGAGACTCCAACTATTAATCGCACCTCGGAAATCAAAGGTACTATTTATGCATTTTATGGCACAAGAGATACATTAGTTTCACAAGAGGAAACCGAGCAAATTGAAGCAGAATTAAAGAAACATCAAATCAATCATCGTGTATTTCGATACGATGCAGGACATGGATTCTTTGCCGGATTTTTCAAAGACAAGTACCCATTTATGGAACAACACCCAAGTTATAATCCTGAAGCTGCTCCTGATGCTTGGCAACATGTTCTAGAACTTTTTCAAAATCACTTGTGATTCGACTTGTCGTAAATATCGCACTCATTGAACAAGAGTGCGATCCTATTGCCTTTAAGCTTTGGAATTTTTCAGCAGGAATTGACAACCACATAAAAACGGGTTTGGATTTTCTATGCGATCGTCTGCAAGCACTTCAATGGTCAGCTTACTGTTGTAAATCAATTCGTCATAATCCATCAATGCATCCCACTTGATCTTGTCAGTCGGGAAGCCTAGCTGTGAAGCTGCATCAGATATTAATTCTTGCCATTTCTGAATCTCTGGATCTTGCGATTTGCAGTAATCGAGAATGGCAATCAAGGCACCGGGCTTAGTAACTCGCAGGATCTCTGCAAGGGCGCGGACTGGATCGCTAACGACACAGAAGGTAAATCCCGATGCTGCTGCATCAAAAGTATTATCAGGAAAATCAAGATTGCAGAGATCCGATACTTTGAAGGTGATGTCTGCGGATACGCGTTTTTTACGTGCTTCATCCATCATCTTCTCAGAGAGATCGACACCGACCACACGTACACCTTCAGGATAGGCTGGAAGATTAAGACCAGTTCCTACCGCAGCATCTAGGGCAGTTTGTCCTGGTTTGAGCTGCAAGGAGGCAATTAAGGGTTCGCGCTCGATGTGCCAGTAACGCTTCATAATTGCGTCATAATCTACCGATCCCCGATCGTAGGTTTCAATCACCTGATGTATTTGCATAGATTTTTTAACAAACAGAACTACTGACTTTAACTATCTGTTCAACTGTATAATCTGTTTGCGCCCAAAACTTGTATATTCTCTAACCAACAAAAAAACTTCATTGTATACTCTTTTACCAACAAAATAACTTTATAATTGTCTTTTGACCGAACAATATCTATAACAGCGAAGTGACAAGAGCAGTTGGTGTATTATCAAAAATCGCGAACGATCGCCCTAAACGGCAAATCATTGCTCAAGCTTCGTAAATTAGCAAAGGTATTGTTACTAACAGCACTTTGCAAGTCAATGAAGTACACTCTTCCCCAACTTGCAATCTGCTGTATAATTCAAAACTCTCTACATCTTCCTGTTCCCCTATCACAGCCTCAACCATTCCTTAACCGCAGAGGAATCTGAATGATAAACTCGGTTCCTTTTTCAGGAGTTGAGAAACACTCTAGTTTACCGCCATGTTTTTCTGTGATGATTTGGTAGCTGATGGACATACCCATTCCGGTTCCTTTGCCAACGGGTTTAGTGGTGAAAAAGGGATCGAATATTCGTTGCAGAAATTCTTGAGAAATACCAACTCCGTTATCAGCGATCGCCACTTCTAACCACGTTGAATTAACTACCGATGTGCGAATCTTAATTTGACTGGGATTTTCCTTAATTTCCTGATATGTAAGCTTAGTATTATTTTCTTCTAACGCATCAATCGCATTTACTAAAATATTCATAAATACCTGATTGAGTTGTCCGGCATAGCATTCTACTAAGGGTACAGTGCCGTAGTCTTTAATCACCTCAATTTCAGGTTGTTCTGGTTTACCTTTGAGGCGATGCTGCAAAATCATCAAAGTGCTGTCGATGCCTTCATGAACATTGACCCGTTTGAATTCCGCTTCATCAATGCGAGAGAAATTCCGCAACGACAGTACAATTTGGCGAATGCGATCGGTGCCTACTCTCATCGAAGACAACATTTTTGGCAAGTCTTCCTGCAAAAACTCTAAATCGATGTCTTCAGAAACGGTTTGAATTTCAGCAGCAGGATAGGGATTATATTGCTGATACAACTGCATTAGTGCTAATAAATCCTGAGTATATTCTTGCACATGGGCAAGGTTGCCATGAATAAAGTTGACTGGATTATTAATTTCGTGTGCAACTCCAGCAACTAGTTGTCCCAAACTAGACATTTTTTCACTTTGAATAACTTGAGATTGAGTGCGCTGCAATTCTCCTAATGCATTTTTAAGTTCAGTAGTGCGTTCTTCTACTCGTTCTTCTAGTTCTTCTTTGTTTTTCTCTAAAGCACTAAAGGATTCGTGTAATTGCCCTGCCATCTGGTTGAAAGAGTTAGATAGGCTATTAAGTTCTTGAATGGGGCTAGTTTCTAATGTCTGATTAAAATTACCAGATGCCATTGCTTCACTTGCCCAATTCAAGCGCAAAATCGGGCGGACAATCCAATAAGAGGTAAACACGCCCATCACTGAGGCAATGACTAATGCGCCAAAACAAAGAGCGATCGTGATGCGCGTGTTGGCGTTAATTTGGGTCATGAATGTGTTTTCTGGCACACTCACCACCATCAGCCAATTCAAACCATATTTTTCACGCCAAGGTAAAACATGGACATAATGCCGTTTTCCTTCCATCTCAAGTTGAAAATCTGTGTCTTGGGTGATAGACCCAAACCCAGAGGTTTGGAAGTGTCTGCCAACATTCTGAATGATTGGATCGGAACTATCGATCGAGTGCAATCGCCGGATCTTTTGATTGACCACAACAAAAGGCTTCTCTGTACCGGAACTGGCAATTAATGTGCCATCCCGCTCCAAAAGGAACACTCGCCCAGACTGACTAATATTCAAACTGCGTAAAAAATCGCTGAGTTTTAATAGGTGAATGTCTGTTGCAATCATTCCTAGTAAGCGATTTTGCGAATCATAAATCGGACGACTAGCAGAGGCGCTGATGTAAGGCCCCGTTGGCAAATTTGCAGTCACAATCTTTGCCCAAATAGGTTTACCAGCAGCGATGGGCTGGGTATACCAAGATTCAGTAAAATTGTTCCAAGTCCATCGAGTATTTATTTGAGTTCGATTACCTCGATCGTCTGTGGCATAAGTGGAAGTATTATTGGAAAGCTTGGCAGTCCAATCATCAATGGTAATAGTTTTGCCATCATAACGAGCTACTCCTAGCCCTTCACCTGTTGTTAGTCCAATACCAATATAAGTTAGGTCATAAGCCTGCATCTGATCCCAGAAATACTTGCCAAGGGTTTGGCGATCGCCCACATCCAATAGTCCCCTGTGAATAGCATCTGCGTTGATCTGATTAAGGGTTTGTGGAATGGAAAGATAAGACTTTAGGTGTTCATCCACGACATCGCTAGTACGCTCTATCAACTGTTGGGCTAGGTCGTTAACTGCTCTTTGTCCATTTTTAAAAGACAAATAACCTACTAAGCTGACTGCTGCAAAAATTTGGATCAGGAAGGGAACAATAAGAACAATCTGTAATGGGAACGCCTTAGCTTTGCTGAGATAGGGAGTCTTCATTGCTGGAAGCTGAAAGTTGTGCTGATTTGATTTGCTTCTATAGTTCCCAAGATGTTCGCATACTCACATTTGTTGAAATTTTTTTCTCAAGTCAAAGGCGGCTTTAGGGTGGAATGGTACTTTCTTAGGCAAAAATTGCTGCCCAGATCCCCAACTTCCACCCTCTGGGTGTCTGCAAGCAGTTGGAGATCGAAATCCAGCGATTTAGTAAGTGACATTTAGATTTAGGCTGCGTTGCGGGGGTTCTTTCTCGTGTATTTGCCTTGCTTCAAAGCAGGAAAATCAGGTATTGCCCCCCAGCTGGCGCGACACAAAAAATCAGAGTTTAAGACGTTCTAGATATTAGCGATCGCATCAGCACAAAATTTGGTTTTTTCAATCTATTTTGATGAGTTCAACTTTTAAATTTGGAGTAGTTTATGCAGCAATTTCAAGTAATCTCAGATAGTTTGAATATACGTTCAGCACCGATTGTTGATGAAGTTAATCAATTAGCATCTCTTCCCAAAGGATATATTGTATCTAAAATTCAAAATTCGGATAATGAAAAGTGGTGGAAAGTTGCAACTATTATTGAAGGAAAAACTTTAGAAGGTTTTGTCGCTCAAAAATTCCTGAGTCCAGTCACAAAGTTTTCGCTCAAGACTGTGATTAAAATTGGTGAAATTCCCATTCTCCAGGCAAATGGAGAATCTGCATTTTTCTATGAAGCAGGGATGAGCATTAATGCTGATGGTGCGCCTAATGCTTATCACCCCGCAGATAAAGGGATTGATTTTTTGGCAAATGCTGGGTATTCAGATAACTGGTGGGCACTAGCTGTAGATAAAAACGGCAATCCATTTATTCAAGGCAGTACCGATCCATATCCTGGATACTATATTTCTACAACTGCATTATGCGACTCTGGATTTGCTAAACAAGATCCACGCCGCTATGTTGATTCAACAAAGATTCCGTATATTGTTCTTCCAGGAAATGATGGTTTTAGAAAAGCTACAGGCGTTAAATTAGGAGATTTGGCAGTTATTTATAACACTAGCAATGAAAAACTTGCTTTTGCAATTTATGCTGATGTTGGCCCTAAAAACCAGATTGGAGAGGGTTCAATCGCTTTGTCTCAGGCTGTTGGAAACGAGCCATTAGTACAATCAAGAGTCAAGCGAGGAATTCCCAAGGATATCGTTTATATTGTTTTTCCGGGTTCTGGAAATGGACAGCCAAGAACAATTTCAGAAATAGAAGCTGAAACTCAACGGTTTTTTGAAATATGGGGTGGCGTAGAACGGATTAAGTCTCTATAATCCACATTCTGCATTTCAATCAGTAGTATAATTACACAATATTTAGGGTGAGATATGAATATATACTCATCCTCCCAATTTACAGTACAACCAGTCCCCATTACCCCTTATCCCCAGAGAACGCCACCTGTTCGCCAGTCTCCAGTTGAATATAAATGTTTTAGTTAACTGCTAACTCTTTTATTCGCTAACTTAAATTTTATTTTATTTTACCTTTAATTAAAGTCTGCTTAAACTCACAATTTTAAAATAGGGCGACTTCAATTATTTGAAGACTAGTTTCTTTTTCTCAAAAAGGGAAAAAGCATTGATTTTCATCACTGTTCTACTCAGTGATGAATACCCATTTGGGAAATCAGCAAGTTGTAAACAAACTGTTTTTATACCTTGCAGTGTGTATTGCTTACAGAAGTTTATGGTGAGGAAAACTGAAATGAAATTTGTTCCACAATTAGTGCTTGCTGCTACTTCGATTTTAGGTTTTGCTACTGTAGATGCCAAATCTGTATCTGCTGCAATTATTAATTACGCTTTCACAGTTGATAGTCCCGTAACTAAGGGAAATGGCTTTTTTAGCTTTGATGACTCAACTTTTAGTAATGAAGAGAATCCCGTAGCCGCCATTAAGTCACTTTCTTTCCAATTTGACGGTGACTCTACCGTTTACACTGAAAAAGATGATACCAAATATCCAGAATTTCCCCTAGTATTTCCAACTACGTTTTCAACTGGACAAACATCTTTAGCATTAGACTATCTGTTCAACGATAAATCTAATCCTTCCAGTTCTATAAGTTACGAAATCATTGGTGAGGATTTGACAATTTTCTCTAGAACTTCTCCAAATACTAAACCCATATCAGGTAGAGTCTCCTATACACAAGTACCTGAACCTACACCTATAGTTGGCGCTCTCTTTGCTTGTAGTTTTGGTTGGATAATTAAGAAAAAAGTAGCATCAATGAAAAAGATTAAAATCTAATCTTGGTTAAGTTGATATTAACGCTTTCTTTGCCAAGGATTAATCTCTTAGTAATATGCTTTTATCTGGCAAAACAACATCTAATACATTGATGCCAGAAAAATTAGGAATTAAAACCTGATTTTGGTAAGGGAGTTAGTTACGAAGTTTGCCTAAGACCACCCTGCCTTCTTCGTGTTAGCTGTTGCTGCGTTTTAACTTACCTGTTAGTCAGGAGTAGAAAATGGTAGATTACCGGAATATTGAGCAGTTCCTACACAGTCGAATCAAACGACGCAACTTAATTATCGGAGCAGGAGCATTGTCTGGTTTGGCGATCGCTAACCAATTTTTCGATCGACGAGCGATCGCTAGAAGCAGATTTTCTAATTATCCTTTCACTTTGGGTATAGCGTCAGGCGATCCCTATCCTACCAGCGTAGTGATTTGGACTCGTCTAGCTCCCGAACCCTTAAATGGAGGTGGAATGCCACCTACTAATGTGCCAATTCGCTGGGAAATGGCTACCGATCCCGATATGAAGCTTATTGTCTCCAGAGGTACGGTACTTGCAACTCCACAACTAGCTCACTCAGTTCGAGTTGTGGTAGAGGGACTGCAATCTGATAGTTGGTACTGGTATCGGTTTATTGTTGGTCAAGATGCTAGCCCCATTGGCCGCACTCGTACAGCTCCTCTAGCAGGTGGCTACTTAAATAAATTAAACTTTGCCCTTGTCTCTTGTCAGAACTATGAGCAGGGCTACTATACTGCTTACAAATATCTTGCCCAGGACGACCTCAGCTTGGTAGTGCATGTTGGCGACTATATCTATGAAGGAGGAATTTCCAAGAATCGCCCCAGACAGCATAACAGTGCAGAAATTGTGACTTTGGAAGATTACCGCAACCGTCACGCCCTCTATAAAACTGATTCCAATCTGCAAGCAGCTCATGCAGCGTTTCCCTGGATTGTTACCTGGGATGACCACGAAGTGGAAAACAACTATGCCAACGACATCTCGGAAGTCGATACTGAACCAGACCAGAATCGGGCAATCTTCCTTCAACGGCGGGCTGCTGCCTATCAGGCTTACTACGAACATATGCCACTGCGCCCCTTCTCGCGTCCTGTTGGCGCCGATATGCAACTTTTCCGTCGGCTTTCCTTTGGTAACTTAGCCACCTTCCATGTCTTAGATACCCGCCAATATCGCACCGATCAGCCATGTGGTGATGGTACTAAAGAACGTTGCCCAGAAAATTTAGATCCGAATGCAACGATTACTGGCAAGCGTCAGGAAAATTGGCTATATGATGGTTTGGCTCGCTCACAGGCTAAGTGGAACGTTTTAGCCCAGCAAGTTGTAGTTGCTCAGATAGACACAAAACCAGGGAAAGGCGGAACCTATAGCATGGATAAGTGGGATGGTTATGTGGCTTCCCGCGATCGCCTCATGCGTTTCTTAGAACAACGCAAACCATCTAATCCAATCGTATTATCAGGCGATATCCATTCCAACTGGGCAATGAATTTAAAGGCTGACTTTAATAATCCAGAATCTGCTACAGTCGGGAGTGAATTTGTCTGTACTTCAATAACCTCTGGTGGAGATGGGGCAGATACCATCCCAAATGTTGAAGCTTACTTACCCGATAACCCACACATTAAGTTCTTCAACAGTCAACGGGGGTATGTTCGCTGTTCGCTGACTCCCACAACCTGCAAAACAGACTATCTAGTTTTATCAAACGTCACAACTCCATTTGGCACAATTAGTAAGCGGGCTTCATTTGTGGTTGAAGATGGTCGTCCAGAAATACAACAAGTCTAATCGTTTAATTCCCAGGTATCACAAGCAGACAATCACAGATGGATATAAATAAATCATCAGTGTTTATCTATATCCACCTCTGGTTTCATTTTCAGAAAATTGACTTTTGCAAGTCGATAGAGACGTAGCAGTGCTACGTCTCTTTCTTACGGAGAGCGATATCTACCAGACGCTTTGCGAATGCGTTTATGCAATTATTTTTGCTTGAAAAAATTTTGTGTAGAATAGCATATATTAAGTTGTCGCTACTGGTTTGTTTCCATTTTTGCTCTCCATACTGGCAACAAATGAGGGTTGCTCATCATTGATTGGCGACTTTTCTCGCTGTCCCTTACGACGCTGATTTTTAGGAACTCCTCCCGCCATACCGTACTCTATACTGCTTTTGCCATATCGAGTTCCAACTGCCATTAGCATTTGTTCTGTCATATCTCCCAACTCGCTTTCTGTTTCTAGCATTTCCCGATACAACTTATCTAAGCTGGAAAGGGCACTATTGTAAGCATTTTCTTTAGATCGCATCGTCTCGATCAGAGTTGAGAAAGCAGGTAAGGTAAGTCCATTGCCTAAATCTAACCTCGGATCAATTGAGTTTATGCTAGCCGCACGGCGCACTGCTTTTTCTAATACTACAGAAGTTCTTTTTCTACGAGCCATAATCTACACCTAAGAATATAGTACGGTTAATATTCTTTACCTTAAAAAATTTCCGTATAGATCAGCTTGAGAGAATTCCGGCAAATCTGCAATAGTTTTTGCTACATAGCGATCGCTATCATGAATGCGCTAACTACTGAAATGAGAAAGCAAACTGGGGTTTTAGAAAGTCAAAGCTGATTTTACTTGCGGAAAACACCAAAATGAATAAGTCATAAGGCATTTTGAGAAAGTCAAAGCTGATTTTACTTGCGGAAAACACCAAAATGAATAAGTCATAAGGCATTTTGAGTAAGTCAAAGCTGATTTTACTTGCGGAAAACACCAAAATGAATAAGTCAAATGGCATTTTGAGTAAGTCAAAGCTCATTTTGTTAACTAAATTCGACTTGATGCATATTTTTGCGCTGCAATAGCTAGCTTTGATCGTTGTGATGGTAGTGCGATCGCTTAGTCTTTTGAGCAGACTGGCGAAAACTTATAGGTCACAACAGGTAAAGGCGTTTACTTTTTCAGCAAAAAGAGTATCATCATGAGTGTAGAAGTATCTAATTTTATCTGTGTCAGCAAAGGACGTTTTTCACGAAGCAGTTAAGCAAGCTCTACAAAAAGAGCAATGGATAATTACAGACGATCCACTCAAATTTAAATTTGGTAACCTCAACTTTCAGATTGATTTGGGTGCAAAAAGACTGGTTGCAGCCGAGAGAGCAGGTGAGAAAATAGCAGTCGAGATTAAGAGCTTTCTGAATCCTTCTGCAATTACAGATTTCTACGGGGCTTTAGGTCAATTCCTCAGTTATCGCTTGGCACTGAAAGCGACTGAGCCTGAGCGAGTATTATATTTGGCAGTTCCAGTAGATGCCTATCGAACTTTCTTTTAACTTGAGTTCACGCAGACAGCAGTACAAATATATCAAGTTTTGTTAGTTGTCTACGATCCAGTGAATGAGGTGATTGTGGAATGGATAAAATAGCTAAGTATCGAGAGTATATTCAGACTTTGCTTACTCGTTATGCCAGTGACGATGTTTCAGATGATGAGGTCGAGGCTCAACTCATCTTCGATACAGAGCGAGATCATTATCAGTGGATGAATGTGGGTTGGCAAGAATTCGACCGCATTTATCGATGTATCATCCATTTTGATATTAAAAACGGAAAAATATGGCTTCAGCAGAACTTAACAGATCAGAATCCTGCTGAGGAGTTAGTCAAGATGGGTGTTCTCAAAGATGACATCGTTTTGGGATTGCAGCCTCCCTATAAAAGGCAGTACACAGATTACGGCATTGCTTAAGAGTTAGCCATATATGCAGTGGTGCATTGCGCGATCGCTGATAATAATCTGGGCGATGTCAACAACAGGCTACGCCCACGTACTCTTAGGCAGAGAAAGCAAAAACACTATAGCAAAGTCTAAAAAAACAATCTAGCAAAATTATTGTCTGCCTCACTGCCAGCCCTTATTGATTTTAAAGGATTGGATACCAGCTTTCTTATGCGATCGCTGTTTAGTTATATCATGTCCGGTTAATTAGTTATAATTCCCGTAATCTATGCATAAACCAGAAAACCCTCTTTCCCTCTGCCCCCAGCAACAACTGCTCCCCTGCGGTCTTAATGATAAGTCTTTAATTGGACACGATATTAGAGGATTACTTTGCCTCAATCCGTGAAGCCAATTGTATTAAGGTTATCTGTAGAGCAATACAGATAGTTAATCCTATCTAGACTGGATTAAATAATTGATTATACCTAAAATAATTAAATGAGCCGGGTAAAACACATAAAACCATCTAGCTCGTGAACCTTGTTTTCCATTGAATTGAAAAACAATGAATCCTGCAATAATTGCCCAATATTGCACTATATCACTTATAAATAGAGTTACTAAAATAAAGTGAAAGAAGCACCAGTAGAGCAACCATACATTAGGCTTTAGTTTGTCTATTAGGGACATCAATAAAATTACTGCAATCCCATATACTCTATATTCAACACCCAAGCCCTCAGCAACTACCGCACACAAGCCGATAATTATTAATTGCTGCCATAATTGCGAATAACGCTTTATTAAGCGCAACATCACAAGTCCAAGAAAAAGCGTAAACAGAATATTAAGTGCTAAACTCTGGAAAACAATACTATAAATAGGCTGAGATATTATTGCTGTAATTAATAGTCTCCTCCCATAGCGGTATACATTTTGGGTGTGTTTTTCGCCTTCAGCCAAAAGCCATGCAAACAGGGGAAAACTGAATCGCCCAACTAAGTGCAAGATTCTTAACTCTGGGATTAGCAAATAGCACACATGAT
This sequence comes from Nostoc sp. DedSLP04, assembly GCF_034530775.1. Lineage (NCBI taxonomy): Bacteria > Bacillati > Cyanobacteriota > Cyanophyceae > Nostocales > Nostocaceae > Nostoc > Nostoc sp. DedSLP04. Next base: position 14,117 of record NZ_JAVRCL010000091.1, read on the forward strand.
CCATAACCATGAACACTGCGGCTAAGATTTTAATGTTAAAAGCTGAAACTTTAATCACAACGTTACAGTTACCTTGGATTCTTTGATATAGAATCCTAAAAATTTTATTTAATTTTATTTATTTAATATAAGAGTTATTCAAAATACTAGCAATTTGATAACATTAACAAAAAGGGCAATGTCTACAATGGGCTGTTACCCTCCTGTGTCGCTCTAAGCATTAGCGTAGCGTCTCGTAGAGAAGCTATGCCAAACGGCTTTACGCTACGCTATCGGTGACACCCTCTTCAGCAGAAAATGCAGAAACACTATGGCAAAGCGTAAAAAAAGCAATCTCCAGTGGATAAAAGAAACGCTTGAACTCAAACCCGATCATCGTTGGGAATCTCCATCAGGTTACAAAATTTTTGTAGCAGATCGAGGCGCTGTTCGTTTCAATGTTCCTCAAAATTGGGTGTTTGAGCCACAAGAGAAATCCTTCAAGTTCATGGATAAAAAACCGCCCAACGATGATTGCTGTCTAGAAGTATCTTTTAATCGCCTCCCACCCAATGACTGGAGCCAGTTTCCGCTAAAATCCACCTTGAAGAAAGTCCTGGAAGACGACAGCCGCAACATCATTGAGAGGGGAGAAATTATTACCGTCAAGCGTCAAACTGCCAGAATTGTCTGGACAGAGATGAAGTTCATTGACACTCAAGAAGAACCACGGGAAGCTTTTTCGCGGACTTGCATTGGTTTGGGGTCGAATGTTCAATGCTTGATTACATTCGATTATTGGGCAGATCAAGCAGAGCAACTAATACCCGTTTGGGATGAAGCAATGCGTAGTCTCACGCTAGGGTTGTATATTCGCGATCCCATGACTGGTCTAGCTTTCCCAGACTGAAGCCCAAGAATAATTGCTCAAATGAATGGACAAAATGTGGTTTGCACGGCAAATCAAGTCAATGGGTGCTGTAAAAGGTTGATATTGACCCTCAAACCCAATGAAGATGGTGTGCAAGCGCTAAATAATCTCCTGGCTTGGCGGGGCAACTTTTAAGTATAAATTAATAGAATACTTTACGTTGATTTGAGAGAACATCTAGGAATTCCTAAAGAATAAATTACAGCGTTTTTCCTGTGCTAGATTTGAACCGGGATAGTAATAAAGTTACAAAGCTATAGTTTAGGTTCCATAAGCCTAACTGGTGCGCCAAGCTTTTGCATAAGCGTATACCGCCGAGTACTTTAAACTATATTGCTTGATTAGCTCAGTTGGCAGAGCGATCGACTCATAATCGATTGGTCACAGGTTCGAGTCCTGTATCAAACCCCAGGAAGTTAGCTCACTGGTAAAGCAATCGACTCATAATCGATGTGTTGTAGGTTCGATTCCTATACTTTCACCCAGAACCCTGTCCGGGTTAAAAGACAATACCCTTCCAAGGTAGCCAATATGGTACGGATCTTAACAGATTCGAGACCCCTCATTTTCTCAACTCTGCGGTGCAAGTGTTCTGCTGTCGGTCATTACTCATAAGGGTAATGTTCGGTAGCCACAGTCAAGGAGTAAGCGCAACTGCATTTTTCCCTAACTTGAGTATGTCCCTTCGTTTTCTACATCTAGTTTTCCTTCGGGGATTCTAGATTGGCAAATTGAACGGTATATTTGAGCGCGGTTCTCTTTTTTCAGATTGCCATTGAGCAGTTTGGGAAAAGTAACAGCAATCTTAATCCAGCTTTGGAGAAGCTTTTGCCCACACCTAAACTGTAAACACTTGTACTTGCAGAGTAAAAAAATCTTTTGTATTATGTACAGCAAAAATCTAACCACTAACCCATTAGCGGCTGAAAGTAATCTAGAAAAGTTGCAAACAGATAATTTAGCACTTTTGCGATGGCTACGCCCGCCGCAGGCATCGTATGGTTTAGCTGAATATAATACTGCCGAAGAAATAGCTTTTGCAATGGGAATCAGCTTAGAAAAACTGCGCTTCTTAACGACTAGTACATCCCTAACTAGACATTACCTCCCTTTCAAAATTTCAAAAAAGACAGGTGGAGAAAGAATTATTTCTGCACCAAAGCCCGATCTGAAAGCTGCTCAAAGGTGGATTCTAGAGAATATTTTAGAGAAATTAGAAATTCACAATGCAGCGCACGGATTTTGTAAAAATCGTTCGATAGTCACCAATGCTAAACCTCATATTCGTGCAAATGTAATAGTCAATATTGATTTACAAGATTTTTTTCAGTCAATTTCTTACAAACGTGTCAAAGAATTCTTTTGCGAGTTTGGTTATTCAGAATCTACGGCGACAATTTTCAGTTTGATTTGTACGACTGCTGAAATAGCAATAAATGGACAAATTAACAATACAGCTTTAGAAAACCGCCATTTACCTCAAGGTTCGCCTGCAAGTCCTGCTATTTCTAATCTAGTTTGCCGTAATCTCGATAGTCGTCTTGCTACAATCTCTGAAAATCTTGGGTTTTGCTATACGCGTTACGCTGACGATTTAACATTTTCTGCTTCTGGGGATGCATCGTCTCAAATATCTAATTTGATTAAAAGCACTAAATTTATTATTACTAGTGAAGGTTTTACTGTTAATGATAATAAAACCAAGATTTCCGGTAAATCAGTGCAGCAAGAAGTAACAGGTGTAATTGTAAATACGCAATTAAATATATCTAAAAAGACATTAAAAGCTTTTCGCGCAACTCTATATCAAATAGAACAAGAAGGTTTATCAGGAAAAACTTGGGGAAAATCAACTAATTTAATTGCCGCAATTACCGGGTTTGCAAATTATGTAGCAATGATTAACCCGACCAAAGGCGCAGAATTTAAATCAAGTGTAGAACGCATCAAGCAGAAATATGGTGACTCTCAAACTGATGAAGTACGTTTTTAAAGCTGCTTATTTTGCTAGAAAAGGTTTATTTAGGTGTACCTGAGCAAAGAAAAGCCAGAGCGGATATAATTAGCCTTTTTACTTTTTTCCTGTGCTAAATTTGAACCGGGATAGTAACAAAGTCACAAAGCTGTAGTTTGGGTTCTGTATACCCGACTGGTACGCTAACCTCTGGTAATAGCGTATACCGCTTAGTACTTTAACTATTTCACCATGAAAGTTAGCTCATTTGGTAGAGCGATCGGTGTATCGCCGATTATTTGTAGGTTCGATTCCTATACTTTCGGGCAAAAACCCTCGCCCTGGGTACGGGCACCTTGTTAGGGACAAGGCCGCAGAATTATTGGGTATTGAAAAAGACCCAATCAAAAAAACTTCTCGTTTTTCCTTTTGTTTTTTCTACTCTGTCATGCAGGTATTTATAACAGTCAAGGAGCTAGCGCAACTGTATCTCTCCCTAACTTGAGTATGTTCCTTCCTTTTCCTACATCTGGTTTTCCTTTGGGGATTCTGGATTGGCAAAACGAACGGCATATTTGAGCGCGGTTCTCTTTTTTTAGATTGCCATTGAGCAATTTGGGAAAAGTAACAGCAATCTTAATCCAGCTTTGGAGAAGCTTTTGCCCGCACCGGAACTGTAAAAACCTGCACTGGCAGAGTAAACATTTTTTTTGTAGTATAGAGTAGTACAAGCTGCTAAAACTAATCTTTTAGCCTTTGTTTAAAGGGTTGTAAAGCCTAAATAACCTCCTGATAAATTCTGTATACTCCAGTAGTTAAGCCGTGAGACATCGGTGGTATTTGAGTTCAAGCAAGGTTATAAATGTGTTGTTCTAATCTTCTTAGCTAGTTGCGATGGCTACGCCCGCCGCAGGCATCGTCTAGTTTACTTCAGCTATCACACAAATTATTTATGCAAATCACTATGTGGGAAACATTTTATATTAAACCTAACGAAATCGGCATCTTATATCACCGCAGTGACTTTAAGAAAATTTTGCAACCCGGTACACATACATATTTTGGTCGGCATTGGCAAGTAAAAATTTATGACCTCAATCAGCCACTAGCTCAAATTGAAAACCTAGAACTGTTGTTGCGAAATCACGAAGCCGAACTACAAGAACACTTATTGATTATCAGAACCGCATTCAATCAAGTTGCATTAGTTCGCTACGGTCAGAATTGGGTAAGCGTTGCACCAAATAAATTGATTGCTTTTTGGCGTGGTTTTATTGAAGTAGAGTCTCATATATTCAACTTGGAAGAAAGCTTAGAATTACCTAGTTCTTTTGTGCAGCAATTGCGCTCAGTTACCTTGAATGGAGTGAAGAAGTTCCAAATCTCAGAGTCGGAGATTGGTCTACTATATCTGCAAAATAATTTTGTGCGACCTCTAGAACCAGGAGAGTATGCTTTTTGGTCGGTAGATAGAGATGTTACCGTCAGGACTCTCAGCCGAATTATCCCTAACCCAGACTTTCCCCTCGAAGATGTACTCATTGAAAAACATCCCGACTTTATAACTGCTTACTGTGAAGTCGTGCAATTACAGACTTCGCAAGTTGCAATTGTGCGATATAGAGGGAAAGTGATTTCTATTTTGCCACCCACCAGCCGCAAGCTATTTTGGCAGGGTGTTACAGTGGAAATTATCGATATTAGCGTTGATGCTCAGTTACAGCCTAACTTAGTGGCTGAGTTGGTTGAAGGTTCAACAGAAGTGAAATTGCTCAGTCGTAACTGTTTGCATATTTGCCAAGTTCCCGCGCAGCACGTTGGACTAGTATACATTAATCAAGAGTTTCAAGGACTGCGATCGCCAGGAGTACACGCTTGGTGGTTATTTGGCCGCTCTTTTCAAACCGAAACGATTGACTTGCGACTCCAAAATATGGAAGTATCCGGTCAAGACATCCTCTCTAAAGATAAAGTACCTCTGCGGTTGAATTTGACGGCTGGCTTCCGCATACTCGACCCATTGAGGGCAAAAAACGGGTTATCAGATATTTCTGGTTATTTGTACAAAGAATTACAGTTTGCTTTGCGTGGTGCAGTCGGCGAACGCAACTTAGATGCTTTATTAGAGGATAAAGGTGCAATAGATAGAAGCATCTCTGAATATATTCGTCAAAAAGCCGCAGACTATGGAATTGAAGTAGATTCTGTCGGTGTCAAAGATATTATTTTACCTGGTGAAATTAAGACTATCTTAAGCAAGGTAGTCGAGGCAGAAAAAGCCGCTCAAGCAAACGTAGTCAGACGTAGAGAAGAAACTGCTGCAACTCGCAGTATGTTAAACACTGCTAAAGTGATGGAGGATAACCCCGTTGCATTGCGTTTAAAGGAACTCGAAGTGTTAGAGCGGATTGCAGAGAAGATCGATCGCATTCAAGTTAACGGCAGCTTGGATAGTATTTTGACAGACTTGATTCGGATGAATTCGCAATGATTTAGGGATTAAAAATTCAGAGTTGGGTTAGATCGCATATTGATGAATTTAATTGTGACAAAATGTTTGCGATCGCGCCTAACTCAACATGTAAAAGTTGCTTGTCTGTAGCTAGCTGAAGTTTTAGTGGTATATATACTTACAAAAATGTATAATATAATTTTATGTATAAGAATTTTGTACATCATGACAACCTGAGCTAGAGTGTCAGCAGCAAATAGCTTAGAGGATGAAGATTATGCCAACATGTGACTATTGTGCAATGCCATTTGATTTATTTGACGGCATTTATGATGATGGAGATTTCATGTGTGGTAGCTGCATAGCAGGGTTTATAATTAAGTCTGAGGCTATTCAAGACAACTCTAGGCAGCAGTTGGAGCCAAAGCCTTCTCATAAGACTGAAAAGCAGAAGAAATGCCAAACAGTCTCTCCATCACATAGCAGTCAGGTCAGTGGAGAACAGAACACAAGCAAGCTTGATAAAGCTGGTCGATTGGCAAAGAATATACAAATCATGTTGAAATCAAAAGGCGGATCGCTTTGTATTAATCCATCAAATAAGAAAGCATTCGAGTTAGCTGTTGAACGATTGGGAATGAAGCTTGATCAATTTCACATCAATGATGATGATTTTTATCTTCAGATCAGCTTAAAACGTGACATTCAAAAGGATACTAGGACAGTACCAGCTTTACTTAAACGTCCTGAGTTGCCCAAAAACAATACAACGAAGCTTCAGTAAAACCGTGTTTGTGGGTAAAAAATGTGACTAAGAACTAGAATTATGGCAATTCATGTGAAAACCGCTGTAAATTGTGTAATCCTTGGAAAGAATAATGCAAAGCTTAAACCTAGATAAAACCATCATTGAAAATTCTATGATTCATAACGTATTTTTTGGAACAATGATAACCACAATTTAACGTACTGAAAGATGAGCCATTTTCTAACACTTGTGATTGTTGATCGCACAGAACCAAACCCAAGCAAAAAAGCTAAAGAATTGATGCTACCATATTTTGAAACGGATGAAGATAATCCATCTTTGCAAGCAAAATGTGACGGATTTGCTATTGGTGGTCAGTATGATGGTATAATTTGGGGTAAGGAGCAGCATTACAATCTCAACTCAGAAGAATTTCAACGTCGATACGGGCTAGATATTGTGCAATCAGAAGACAATATTCGTCCTATCTCTGCCCTAATGTCTGACTTAGTTTCATACGCTATCGTTACGCCTGATGGAAAGTGGCACGATCGTGAAGGAAAATCCAATGAAGAATGGCTAGAAAAGTTCCGAAGTCTTTTACGCCAATATCAAGACAATGTAGTGGTTGCGATTGATTGTCATTGTTGATTAAAGAGATTTTGGCAAAGTACCCGGATTGTTAATAGAAGATTGGACGATTTAATGCGATGGCATCCCCCATCCCATGTTCGCATAGCTGTCGTACAATCTATCCATGTATGACGATACCTGTCGATTTCTTGCTGAAAACTTCTCAGCCGACTTTGCCAGTTGGTTGCTGGGAGAGTCGATAACACTGACGGAGTTAAAACCCTCCGAACTCTCCCTCAAACCCATTCGAGCAGATGCTCTTATTCTGCTTCAGTCCGATGATTCTGTCTTGCACTTAGAGTTTCAAACTCGCCCCAAGTCAGACATTCCTTTTCGGATGTTGGATTATCGTGTGCGAGTGTATCGACGCTACCCCGATAAAACGATGCGGCAAGTTGTGATATACCTTCAGCCAACTCGCTCCGATGTTGTTCGGCAAACGAGCTTTTCAATGGAACGCACTCGCCATGAATTCGACACCCTTTGTCTGTGGGAGCAACCCGCAGCAATTTTCTTGCAATATCCCGGACTCCTCCCCTTTGCTGTCCTGAGTCAAACCGATGATTCAGAAGCGACTTTGCGCCAAGTTGCCCAAATTGTCAACGAAATTCCAGATCCAATAACTCAAGCCAATTTGACTGCTGCCTCAGCGATTTTAGCTGGGATAAGATTAGAGGAAGAGATTATTTATCGTCTATTGCGGAGGGACATTATGCAGGAATCTGTGATTTATCGTTCTATCCAAGAAGAGGCAGAAACTAAGGCAAAGGCGAGTATGCAACGAGAGATCGCTGTCAATCTTTTACATGCAGGTGTGGCAATTAATATTATTGCTTCTACAACAGGATTAGCCATTGAGGACGTACAACAACTTCAGCAGCAGATTACTGAACCTCCACAAGCTTAAGCTAATAATTGAAATATTAGAGGCGATCGCACTATCTCGTAAATTAGTTTTATTAACGCACAATCATCGGGATTTGGGCAAAGTAACCGGATTGTTAATAGAGGATTGGATAGTTTAATGCGATCGCCTAGTTTCTTGTCGAGTGGGGGCGATCACTACAACACTCTACTTCTTGTGCATTTCACACAAAATATCTAAATATGCAGTGGTGTGTTGTTGAGTTGGAGCTTTGGAGATGTGCGTCTCTTAAAGTTAGCACCAGCTTATTCACTCCTAATAATCCTTTTGCAACTTCCACATAAATCTAGATTTTCTGCTTTGGCTTCTTCAATAGTTTTGAAAAATAGAATTGTTTTTTGATGTTCAGGCTTTTCTACACGAGGGTAATGACTGCAACCATTAGGTAGATGATAACAGTATCTTCCCCGTTTAGCTCTAACTGGATAATCTCTGTAAATGGGGTCTTCGTTAATATTCGTATTCAAGTTTCCAATATATGAGTAAATCCAATTGAGTAGACGTGATGTTTGGTATAAAGTTTTCAGCCTTGGATTTTTTGCAATTTTTTCGTCCAAGACTTCCAGCATTTCCTGTATATTTTCCTTGGAAGATTCTTGATTTATATAAGAAATGATCAAATTTGTTAAAATTTTCTCAATTTTTTTGAAACTCTTTTCTCGTCTAATTGCTTCAAAAGTAAAAATTGCATAACATGACTGCCAAGTATCTTGAATTTTACTTAACAAGCCATAATATTTTCTCTTAAGAGGATCTAACCTATCAAGAATAAAATCTTTTTGTTCATCTAATTCACTTAATTTCCAATCAATTAAATCCCTGTCAGAGCTATTAACGCCTATTGTAAGTAACTCAATAGCTCTCAGTAGTAGCCAATACTCTGAGTCAAGTCTGTTTAGTTTATTAGCTTCTCTCTTATCTGCTGTAGCAATTACTGACTCAGGAGTAGCAATATGATGAAGTTTTGCTCTAACTTCCTGCCATATTGAGTTAAGAGACTGATCTACTGCCTTATTCAACTGCCATTTATATGTCTTAAACCCACTAAATAGGTAGTTAGTGAGAGATTGAACAAGGTTTATAGGAAAAGCATAGCTTGCAGTGAGTCCAAGAAAAAACCATGCAAAAAATACTACAAAAAAGAATAATAAAGTTGTTATATAGTTACAGAGCCTCCTCCAAAATGACTTTAATCTTAAGTGTTTAGGAAGCTCTGTTGCTAATGATTCAGAATTTGAAGATAAATGTAAGTGAAGTTCTTCAGCCCCGAAAGTACTGATTTCCTCCTGCTATATTTCCTGTATTTTGTGGAGCATTAATATTTGATCCAGAACCAGTAGAAACCTGATTCACAGTTCCACTATTTTCATTTCCCTCAATCTCGATCAGCTTGCTAACTACACTTTCCAGTTCCTCACGAAAAGCGACATTGTTCGGAGCCTCTTTAAGGATTGCTGCTTTCAAAGCTGCTGGATTTTGTGTAGCTTCCTGAATTTCTTGTCTACCAGCGAAGTGAGTATATATTACACCGACTAACTTTTGAAGGTAGTCTTTTGCATCCGCTCCCAACTTTTGCAAAGCACCACCTGAAACTTGCAGTGCAAAATACTCTACAGCCTTGGTTGCTAAAGTCTCTAAAAGCATAGTTTGGGTAGATGTCTCAGATCATAGGTGAACAGAGTATTGGTTTTGGTTATGCCTTACTCTTTACGTGTAATATAGCAACCGCCAAGGCGGTTAAGCCGCTGTGTGAAGCACAGCTTCCATCGCA
>NZ_JAVRCL010000092.1:0-23198 GCF_034530775.1 Nostoc sp. DedSLP04
CTACCTCAATGGTCAACTTGCTATCTAATGTTTTTGCAAAAATGGGATGCTCCCAAGGCGATCGCTCATGACTATCGAAAACAATCCAAGAGCCATTTTAGACTGGGAACACCCCACACCACCTACAGATTTAATTTTTGATGATGGTGAACCCTTGGAATCAAATCGCCACCGTATTGCCATGAATGTGTTGATTCGGTCATTGCAGCAAGTTTGGGCTGACCGAAATGATTTTTTTACTGGGGGCAATATGTTTATTTATTACAGCAGCGCCCAAGTACGTAACCAGGATTTCCGTGGCCCCGATTTCTTTGCTGTCTTGAATGTGGACGGGACTAATTCTCGGCAAGGTTGGGTAGTGTGGGAAGAAAATGGTCGTTATCCTGATGTGATTGTAGAATTAATGTCACCATCCACAACCAAAATAGATAAGACTGTTAAGAAAGACCTTTACGAACAAACTTTTCATACCTCAGATTATTTTGTCTATGACCCATTTGATCCAAATTCTTTGCAAGGGTGGCATTTAGATCATAATCAGCAATATCAATCTTTGACACCGAATGAGCGTGGTTGGCTGTGGTGTCAAAAGTTAGGTTTATGGCTGGGAACCTGTGAAGGAACAATAGACAGAGAAACGGCGATATGGTTGCGGTTTTACGATGTAGCTGGCAATTTGGTTTTGTTACCAGACGAAGCTGCTGCACAAGCACAAGCCGCAGTCACGCAGGCGGAAATTGCTGTTGCACAAGCACAAGCCGCAGTTGCACAAGCCGAAGCTGCTGGTATACGAGAAGAAGCCGCAGCTGCAAAAGCGGCTCGTTTAGCAGCTAGATTGAGAGAGTTGGGTGAAAATCCAGATATGTTGTGAGAAATTTTGGCTTTTTTGATTTATTTGGACTACAGTTTTGATTTGTAGGAGTAATAGATGAAGAGACAAGTTATTATCTATCCAGGAGAAGATAGTTATTGGGTGGCTGAATGTCCTAGCTTACCTGCTTGTATCAGCCAAGGGAAGACGAAAACAGAAGCTATTGCCAATATCAAGGAAGCTATTGAATTATATATTGAAGTTTTACAAAAAGAAGGTCGTCCTATTCCAGAAGATCATCTGGAAACTGTTTTAGTTGATGTATGAGCAAGTTACCTATCCTTTCTGGTCAACAGTGCATCAAAACTTTGGGAAAGGCTGGTTTTTATGTTTTGCGACAACGGGGAAGCCACATTATTTTACGTCGGGATGAGCCATTTGCTGAAGTGGTTGTCCCGAATCATCAAGAATTAGACAAAGGAACTTTACGAGCAATTATTAGACAGGTTGGGCTGAGTGTTGATGAGTTTATCGAATTGCTGTAAGTAAAAGACTGGATGCGATCGCTATTTTTAAATATCAGAATGAGTAAGTGCGATCGCTATTTTTAAATATCAGAATGAGTAAGTGCGATCGCTATTTTCAAATCTCACAACAAATAAGTGCGATCGCTATTTTTAAATGTCAGAATGAGTAAGTGCGATCGCTATTTTCAAATCTCACAACAAATAAGTGCGTAGTTTACCGCCGTAGGCATCGCTATTAAGTAAAGCTTCAAAATTAAGGTTGAATCGGCACAAACTCATATTCGTCTTTTTTATCAGGTTTTTGTTTAACTTGGACTAAGAAGATGGGATTATATTTGCGATCGCCTGATGGTAAAAACTGAATCTTTCCCGTTGCACCATCGAATGAAAAATCAGATTTGTGCAGTTCTTGTTGTAGTCCTTCACGGGTATTATTTTTCCGCAAACCTGCAATAATTGCTTGAGTTGCATCATAAGCCGTAGCCGTTCGCCAGTTCACCTTAGATTTCCATAATGTTTTAGAATTATTGACAAAGTTTAAGTTAGAAGCATTACTAATATCCCAAGGAACTGCTACTACCATCCCCTCAGCTTGCTTTCCCCAAGAGTTTAAAGTCTTTAGGCTGAAAACATTATCTCCTCCAAATATATGTAACTTGTGATTATTCGCCTGAATTACTTTGTCAGCTTTCTCTAGTGTTTCTGAATCCGAGATTAACATCAACACTGCATCTTGATTAATAACCTGTTTTATAGCATTTTCTGCATCAAAATTGTCACTATTTAAGTCAAATTGATTTTCCAGCGATACTTTTCCACGCTTTTCTTGAACAGCTTTAACAAACTTGTCTTTTAGCGATATGCTATAGAGATTAGTAGAATTATAGAAAACCACTGCATTTTTTTTCTGCAATTTAACCATATAATTAGCTAATTTTTGTGCTGGTAATTCATCACTAAAAACTGTGCGAAAAATATAGGAGTTAGAACCAGAAATATTCACAGCAGTGCTAGTAGGAGAAATAGCTACAAGTTTATCTTTATAGACCTTGCCTGCTTCTAAGGTAGCATTACTAGAAGCAGCACCTACTACACCTAAAATTTCTGGATCTCCGACTAAGGCGTTCGCAATTTTTCTAGGAGTGCCTGATTTCTCATCATCGTTGGCGATCGCTACCTGCAATAGCTTGCCATTAATGCTGTTATTGTTGTTTACCTCATCTTGAGCTTGAGCTACACCGCGCAGTATCTCTTTTGCTAAATCTGGGTCGGTATCAATAGGTACGCTCACAGCAATTTTGAGCCGTTCTCTTTGCTGACGAGCTTTAGCGTTGTTCAAGTAAATTAAGGCTTCTGGGTCTGTGGGATGCTCTTTCCTATATAAATCGAATTTATTAATAGCAATCTGACAATTATCCTTAGCAAATTCTTGTGCTCCAGCTTTTTTATCTAGATTTGTATCTCGTTTATCTAAAATTTCTTCACCCAAGCTAATGCTGTCATTTAAATTATAAGTCTCTTTTTGAGCACAAGAGTTTACTAGAGGTTTATCTCCAGATGCAGTTTGCCGAGATAAGTCTAAATTAGCGCCAATAACTACTCCGATTACTCCGATAGTGCACGCTCCTATAATGTAATATAATAAATTGCTATTTCGGGTAAGTTGAGGATTTACCGGAGGTGGGGTAGTTGGCTGTTCGTCACTTATGAGAGTTTCAATTTTAGCTGTCTCCTCATCTTTTTGGTCGATAATTTTTGAAGGTTGTATCTCACAAATTCGGGCTTCAATTGGGTTTATATCATCATCTCCAAGTACTAAAAGTTCTTGAAGACGTTTTAACTTAGTACGAGTTTTATCACTGAGATTAGAATCTGATTCTCTCGCCTTACAGAACGCCTCCTCATACTTCTGTAATTTCCTTTTATACTCTTGGTAAGGTTTTAAAACCTCTACTTCAATTGATTTCGTGTCCTCAAGCGTTAGTTGCAAACTCTCTTGTTTTACTTCTAATGTAATACGATCAAGTTCATGAATTTCGCCACTGCCTTCTTTTGCCAATTCTTGAACTAGTTTGCGATAAATAAGCTTTGGATCACCTTTTGGTGCTTTAGCTATGTAAATTTTATAACCTTCTTCCACTGGGTAGATTTTCGGTGTCATTGCTGGAGCTTCTTGCTTGACTTTAATACTGGCATATTCATGCAGTTCATCAACAGAAATCTGTCCATCTCCATCTTTATCGGCGGCTCCTTTTTCAATCCCCTCGACTAGATAGCGTGTGTAAACTGAAAGTTCTAAACCTTCCTGCTCAAATGCATACTGAGTAGATGTGGAAGAAGTCAGAATTGCTCGTCCTTTTCCACCTAGCTCTTCCTGCAAATTTACCGTGCTGCCATCTCTTGGAATCATATCCCGAGCAATTGCCCCACTAAAGCAGCAATCCAAAATGACCACCTGTCTCTCAGATTTGCTTTCATTCATGTTTTCGTTCAGAACACTAGCTGCTAGCGCTGAAGGCTTAAATAGCCTCCCATTATCTTTGCAAGTATTACAGTTTGATAAGTAAAGTTTGCCGTTTTCATCTTTAATTCCATGACCAGAGAAGTAAAACAGCAACAGGTCTTCTCTTTGGCGATTGGCAAAAAGTCTGTATATGGCATTTTCCACTTCCTGCCGATCGGGATTTTTTAGTATTACAACATCGGTCTCGGTAAATCCTCCCATTTCTGGGTTTAGTAAAACTCGCTGCATTGCCTCCACATCTTTTGTAGCCGCAAGCAATGAGGTAATGTCTGCTCCATACTCGCTTACACCAATTAGCAGCGCTACCTTCGCCATATCGCTATTCTCCTTTATTTGTGGAATTTATCGGCTAGCTACCTGCGATAAACTTTTGAGCTTCTTCAATGGCGGCGGTTAATTCTTCCCGACTACTAGCTTTCACCTTCAGTTTTTTGCCGTTAGCTTCAACTTCCAATTCAATGGTTTTGTTGCCCAAGCGATCGCCCAAATATCCCAACACTTTCTTAAAATTGGCTAGGCTCACCTCTGCCTGCAATACCCCCACCAGAAAACCGCCAACAGACTTGGCTCCTTCGGGTATTTCTGTAGCTGCTACTAATTCAGCACTTTCTACATCTAAGTCTTTGATTTCTCGCAGCAGATTCCGTGCTTCTCGTTCTTGCTCCTTTGCATCTAAATCTGGATTAGAAAGAGTGAGCGTCAGTTTGACGTTAGATTCAGAACTCATTTTGTGCCCTTTTAGGTTTTTCAGCAGTTGATGGTCAATGGTATTTCTGTAGTATATCGATTGATATCACTTCTTCTATGTAAATTTCCTGAAACTTTTTCAAGGTTTTTCCAAAAACTCATAAAATTCAGGTATAAATCTGGTATAAATACAGAGCATCCCTTTTCAATAGCTTCAAAACTTAGAGGCAATCAACAGTATTTCTTTCGATACAGCAATTTGTTTTACCACGCTTGCGATCGCAAAGTAAGTTAGTGAGTTTGTCTTTGCAACTTCTTTAGAAGCGATCGCTAGATCAAACTATTACAGAACAGCGAAAATTCAGCGACTATCTCAAATAAGCAGACAAGGGGCTAAAGCCCCTTGTTAAAGGTAGGCAAACTTGCGCCACAGTTGTCAGGTTAACTAAAACAAGTCCAAATCTGTCACAGCACCAATACTGCTAGAAGATACCAATTTGGCATATTTTGCCAACACGCCTTTAGTGTAACGCGGAGCCGGAGGTTGCCAATTGGCACGACGACGGGCCAGTTCTTCTTCAGATATATTCAACTGCAACAAACGAGCGGGTGCATCAATAGTAATACTATCGCCTTCTTCTACAAGCGCGATCGCACCACCAACTGCTGCTTCTGGAGCCACATGACCAACCACCATGCCGTAAGTACCGCCAGAAAAGCGTCCGTCGGTAATTAATCCTACAGCATCACCCAAACCAGCCCCGATAATTGCTGAGGTGGGAGCCAACATTTCACGCATTCCAGGGCCGCCTTTAGGCCCTTCGTAGCGGATGACTAGAATATCACCAGCTTGAATTTTACCCGCCAAAATTGCATCTAAAGAGGCTTCTTCCGACTCAAACACCCGTGCAGGCCCGGTAATTATTGGTTTTTTCACCCCAGTAATTTTGGCGACAGCTCCTTCCGTTGCCAAATTACCTCTGAGGATGGCTAAATGTCCTTGAGGATACATCGGGTTATTCCAAGTCCGAATCACATCTTGATTGGCAGATGGTTCTTCTGGGATGTCTGCTAATATCTCTGCAATGGTTTGACCGCTAATGGTGAGACTATCACCGTGTAATAAATCATGCACAAGTAACATCTTCATGACTTGCGGAATACCGCCAGCTTTGTGCAAATCTGTAGCAACATATTTACCACTTGGTTTTAGATCGCACAAAACGGGAACGCGAGCGCGGATAGTTTCAAAGTCGTCTATAGTTAACTCTACATTAGCGGCGCGGGCGATCGCTAAAAAGTGTAGTACTGCATTGGTCGAACCACCCACCGCCATAATCACAGAGATAGCATTCTCTATAGATTTGCGGGTGATAATTTGTCGGGGTAATATTTGTTTGCGAATCGCTTCGACTAACACAAATGCTGATTTTTCGGTGCTGTCGGCTTTTTCGGCATCTTCTGCCGCCATTGTTGAAGAATAGGGTAAACTCATCCCCAGCGCTTCAAATGCTGAAGACATGGTGTTAGCTGTGAACATTCCCCCACAGGAACCAGCACCAGGACAAGCTCGACCTTCAACCTCTAATAATTCCTTTTCGTCAATTTTTCCAGCACTGTATTGACCAACAGCTTCAAAAGAACTGACAACAGTTAAATCGCGTCCATTATAGTGACCGGGTTTAATTGTACCACCGTAAACGAATATTGCAGGGATATTCATCCGAGCGATCGCTAGCATTGCCCCTGGCATATTTTTATCACAACCGCCAATAGCCAGCACACCATCCATACTTTGTCCAGTACAGGCGGTTTCAATGGAATCGGCAATCACTTCCCGCGATACTAAGGAATATTTCATCCCTTCAGTTCCCATCGAAATCCCATCACTAATGGTAATCGTACCGAATACTTGCGGCATCGCTCCGGCGGTTTTAATCCCAACTTCTGCCCTTTGTGCCAGTTGATTTATCCCCATATTACAGGGAGTGATCGTGCTGTAGCCATTGGCAATGCCCACAATAGCTTTATTGAAATCTTCATCTTTAAAACCAACTGCACGCAGCATAGCTCGATTAGGCGATCGCTGCACTCCTTGCGTTACAACTTGGCTTTTCAAATTCTCCGACATCTTTTTTCCTTCCGTGCCATCATCGCAACTGTTGCGATTGTATTACCTGATGATTTTCTCATGCCTGGGCGGTGCGATCGAATATGAGTAATTCTCTATGTTTCACCGTGTCTTTTGGTCAGCCCTAACTAGAATAAATCTTCATCTAAGCGTTTGTGTTAAATAGGGATGATTCTTATGTGTATAGCATCTAAAGTGCCGGAAATACACGAATTTAAATATGAAAAAAAGTCATTGCCCCAAGGTGAGGCTCTGACTTTCCACATTTATAAGCTTAGTATATTGATATTGATTCCGGTGCACAGATGGAGACACTCTAACTTTGCACTAGAGTTCTTCTTCAAAATTATATCTGCCTTGAAAATAGTGACTAGGGATTGAAGACTGGGAAAGAGATATTTTCATTCTCTAATGCCTTCTACCTTCTGCCTCCTGCCTTATTTTCAAGGCAGGAATATTAAATTAAAGAATGAAGTCACTTGACACTACTTGTGGTGCTCCTATAAGCCGAACTTGAAACTCAGCCGACCGATCCCCATCAGTGCTACCTTCGAGAATACCTCCTGAATAACGGATTTGGCCGGGTGCAGAGAATTGGGCACTCCCAATGAAAGTAAAAGCTTGGTTGCCTCCAATAGTGGAGTTGGCATCAATATTAAATAGATCGATGCGATCGCCTGACAAGGTTCCATTTCCACGAAAGTCAGTGATTATGTCGCGTCCCGAAAGTGGAGTATCAGAAATTGAGTTGTACTTGAAAACATCATTACCCGATCCTCCAGTGAGAATATCTTTTCCACTACCGCCAGCCAGGACATCATCCCCAGTACCGCCATTGAGCGTATCGTTGCCAGCACCACCGTTAAGAATATCGTTGCCAGCGTTACCAAAGAGGCTATCATTGCCACCACCAGCGTTAAGGATACTCTTGCCACTACCACCTACAAGGGTACTGTTGCCACCACTAGCGTTAATGACATCGCTCTGACCATTATTGCTACTGCTACTGCTACTGCTACTGCCACCGCTACTGCTATAACTACTAGAGCTGGCGCTAACACTGCCGCTACCGGAGGAGATTGATATTGAAGTTGCCATTGATGAGTTTCTCCTAAACTTAGAGGAAAAAAAAATTACCTCTTTACTTCTCCATTATAAAACGGCATTGCTGATTAAGAGTATGAATTTGATTTCCTTCAAATACATAAAGCAAGCAATTTAAAACATGGAATTTGGGAATTCCATACTTTCATTCAGCAATGCCGACAAAACCAGGTCAAAATATCAATAATTGGAGTATATTGTTGAACAAACCTGATTGGAATAGTCCTTTACTATTAAGTTTGAATATTCGAGAGTATTTGAGAATATTTAAGAAGTACTAGATGTATTTAATGATATTTATTTCATATTTATACCAAAAATCATCTGATGCCCTTGTACCTTCTATTTTCAGTTGTTTCAGTTGGAAACTACTCAGGAACAGTAGATTTTTTCTACGTGATTATATAGATTTAATGATATTAATACTGTATTCATAATAACAATACTATAGTATTACCCTCAGCAGATTTTTTTCTCAAAAAAAATAATAATTAACTTTTTTATTCTCTGTCCAGAATAAAATACAAAACCTTTGTCCAGATAGAGTTGGTTTTGCATATTGATATTTTTTTAGTGGTTTCTGTAGTTATATATAACAAATAATTACCAATAAGTTAAAAGCTTTGTTAGACATATGACACAAAGAAAAGCCTTAAGATTTGTGTAACTTGATAACAAATAATTACCAATAAGTTAAAAGCTTTGTTAGACACATGACCCGAAGAAAAGCCTAAAGATTTGTGTAACTTGAATTCGTTCCCAGTCTTAAGACTGGAAATGTATTTCGAGAGGGCTGCTGCCTCTGCTAAAGCCATTGGAGGCAGAGCCTCCCAGGATCGTAATTAGGGTTGTATTTTAACTTAGTGCCATTCCCTTGTTAGACCAGTGCGACGCGAATAGCCCGTCGTAGACATCGCTGCATTCCCTAACGTTACAATTTGGCTATTGTGGCATCATCACAAGTTTTGCGATTGATTGTATTAACAGATTTTCTCATACATACGCAGCATTGGTAATTTTATATTTTTTAGATGTGCTTCTGTTAGGTGCAGTTGATATGAGCAACTTTGTTAGTATTTAACTGTGCTTGATTATAGCGATATCATTGTTGACAGCTTAAAGCCTACTGCATTTTCTCACAGTTGGAGTATGTTTGGCTTTGCACCTAAATTATTCTTCAATATTACTGTTTGCATAAATCATAAATAAGAACCCTACTCCTAAACGCTTGCTCTTAGAAGTAGGGTGTTCAGCGCTTTTGCAAGAGGTATATTAGATTAGAGGATGATGTCGCTTGCCACTAGTGATGGTGCTCCTGTCAGTCCAATCTCAAACTCAGGTGAGAGATCCCCATCAATGTTAGCTTGAAGAGTACCTCCTGAATAACGAACCTGACGGGCTGCTGAGAATGCGGCAGCACCAATGAAACTAAAGGCTTGGTTGCCCGCTACACTGGAGTTAGCGTCAATGGTAGATAGATCGATTTGATCGCCTGCAAAGATACCGTTTCCAACGAAGTCAGCGATAATATCTCGTGACAAACCAGTAGGACTATCTGAAACTGAATTGAAATCGAAAATATCGTTGCCAGCACCGCCAGTGAGAGAATCAGTCCCAGCACCGCCAGTAAGGATATCGCTGCCACCACCCCCATTTAGGGTATCGTTGCCAGCACCGCCAGTGAGAAGATCGCTGCCAGCATTACCGTTAAGGATATCGCTGCCAGCATTACCGTTAAGGGTATCGCTGCCAACATTACCGTTAAGGATATCGCTGCCAGCATCGCCATTTAGACTATCGTCGCCGGCATTGCCATTCAGGATATCGCTGCCAGCACCCCCATTTAAGATATCGTTGCCGGCATTGCCATTCAGGATATCGCTGCCAGCACCCCCATTGAGGGCAGGACGAAAGATTAGTGGGGAACCGTTGATGGTATTGTTGTCATTAAAAATGCTACCTTCGATAATTGCCATTAGTAAGTTTCTCCTGAACTTAGAGGGTAAAAAATAACCTCGTCACTTTCCGATCAGAAAACGGTGTTGCTGATTAAGAGGATGAATTTGGTTTCCCTCAAAGGTGTAAAGGAAACAGTTTCAAATATTGAATTTTTAAATTTCACACTTTCATTCAGCAACGCCGAGAAGACAAGGCAAAAAAATAACGAGTGGGTAGAGATAACTGAACCACACCTGATTGGAACAGGTCTTTGGTGTTAAGTTTGAAGATTTGACAAGCACTAAATGTATTGATGATATTGGCATCAAAATTATGCCAAGAGTAATGTCATGTTCTTATATCTTTACTGGTTGCAGTAGTAGGATGGTATGAAACAAGCTGATTTCCTCCTACAAAAGCGCATAACTTTTAGAACGTTTTGATTTTATCCACAATCACAACACTATACTATTACTTTCAAGCCTACTTTTTTCTATCTATAAGAAAGAGTAATTATCCCTTTTTTATTCCTCTCGCTAAAACAAAATCTGAAACCTTTGTTCAGATAGGGTTGGTTTTACTTTTTGAGATTTATTCGGTTATTTATCTAGTTATATATAAGGAAGTAATTGCCAATAACTTAAAAGCCTTGTTAACCAGTGCGTAGGCGTAGCCCGTCGTAGACATCGCTACATCCCTTGCGTTACAATGTGCCTTCTCAAATTCTCTGACATTTCTTCATTCAGTGGCATCATTGCAACAGTTGCGATTATATTACCTAATTTTCTGATGTAGAGGTGGCGCAATTTAATAATTATAAACTATTAGAAAGGCAAGCTAAACTTATCTCTCTTTGTGACTATTCAATTATCAAAATTCTGCATTCTGCCTTATTTTTAAGGCAGATAATATTAAATTAAAGGATAATGTCGCTTTCCACTAGCTGTGGCGCTCTTGTAAGCCGAATTTCAAACTCAGCCAACAGATCGCCATCAGTACTACCTTGGAGAATACCTCCTGAATAACGGATTTGACCGATTGCAGAGAATGCACGACTCCCGATGAAAGTGAAGGCTTGGTTGCCCTCTTTAGTGGAGTTGGCGTCGATAGTAGATAGATCGATTTGATCCCCTGCAAGGATGCCGTTTCCTACAAAATCAGCGATCGCATCCTGTAACAAACCAGGTTGACTCTCTGAAACGAAGTTGAAATCGAAAACATCGTTACCCAATCCTCCAGTGAGAACATCAGTTCCACCAACACCCGTGAGGATACCACCGTTACCAAAATCACCGCTAATCGTATCATTGCCAGATCCGCCAACTAGGCTATCGTTGCCCAATCCGCCAACCAGGTTATCGTCGCCAGAATCGCCGTTAATCTTATCGTTGCCAGATCCGCCGTCAATCTTATCGTTGCCAGATCCGCTGTCAATCTTATCGTTGCCAGATCCAGTATTAATGATATCGTCGTCAGATCCGCCGTCAATCGTATTTTTACCATCACCGGCGTTAATCGTATCGTTGCCAAATCCGCCAATAATTGTATCGTCACCAGATCCGGTGTTAATGCGATCGTTGCCAGATACACCGCTAATTATATTGTTCCCCGCTCCGGCGTTAATCGTATCGTTGCCAGAACCAGCGTTAATCGTATCGTTGCCAAATCCACCGTCAATCTTATCATCGCCAGATCCGCCGTCAATCCTATTGTTCCCAGATCCGCCGTTAATCGTGTCGTTGCCAGATCCGCCTTGAATCCTATCGTTGCCAGATCCGGTGTTAATTATATCGTTGTCATATCCACCATCAATCGTATTATTGCCATCACCAGCGTTAATCGTATCGTTGCCAAATCCACCGTTAATTGTATCGTCGCCAGATCCGGTGTTAATCGTATCGTTGCCAGAAACACCATTAATTATATTGTTCCCCACTCCGGCGTTAATCGTATCGTTGCCAGAACCAGCGTTAATCGTATCGTTGCCAGAACCAGCGTTAATTGTATCGTCGCCAGATCCGCCGTCAATCCGATCGTTGCCAGATACGCCGTTAATTGTATCGTTGCCATTACCACCTTGAATCTTATCGTCACCGTCAAATCCGCCGTCAATCGTATTGTTGCCAGATCCGCCGTCAATTATATCGTTGCCTCTTCCCCCGTCAATCGTATCGCTGCCAGATCCGCCCAGAAGGCTATCATTACCGTTTCCGCCGTTAATTCTATCGTCGCCAGAACCACCATTAATCGTATCGTTGCCTTTTCCGCCCCTAATTGTATCGTTACCGTCAAATCCGTTGATGATATCAGGTAGAACAGAAAAAGAATTACCAAGATTGTCAGGCTGATTAGTACCGTTAATAATTGGCATAGTGAATTTATCCTGAATTTAGAGGGTAAAAAATTAATTTGCCACTTCCCCAGGAGAGAAATAACGAGTAGGAAGATATAACAAATTAGACCTGTTCTAATCAGGTCTTTGCTGTTAAGTCTAAAGATTTGAGAAACACTGGATCTATTGATGATATTGGCATCAAAATAGATTGTGCCAACAGTCATGTTATGTCCTTGTACCTGATGAATTCACAGTTTCTAGCAGCAATCTGCTAGCAAATAAGCAGATTATCTTCTACGGAATTGCATAGGTTTTAGGACATTTTTTCTGTATTCAGAATAATAAAAGTATGATACTACCTCAAGCTTACTTTTTTCTAGATTTAAGAAATAATAATTAACGGGACTTGAGATCGCGATACTTTTTTTATAAATAAAAAAGTGGCATTCATTTATAAAGACTGAATGCCACTTTGTATTTCTCAAAATTCCTGATTATGCAGATATTTTATTTATCCAGGTAGAGTTATGCCAGTTACAGCGATCGCACCTGCGATCGCACTGGCGCAAAGAGAAGTAATCGCTGTCCCAAATATCCACCATGCAGCATTGGCAACGGTTTTCTTGGTTTCTTCAGCTTGCTTTTTAGCTTGCTCTTGAATCGCTTTCAGGCGTTTTTGAGTTTCTTTCTGAATGCGTTCGGCTCGATGCAATACGCCATCCCGCGCCGCTTCTATTTGGTTAATAATGCGGTTAGCATCCGCTTCGGAAATATCTTCACGAGAACTCAATACAGCAACTAAGGTGTCACGATCGAATTCACTGAGGCGATCGCGCAATGCTTCAAATCCAGCTTGGGGATCGTCGAAGACTTTTGCAAAGTCTTGCTTAATGCCTTCATAGTTGAGTTCAGGAAGATTCAGGGAGTTGAGATAGTTGCGAACTTTGGCAAAAACTCCGTCTAGCACTGATTGCACTCTCTGCTGAATCTGTTGGAATTGTTCGACAATCGAGCTGCGAACAGAATCAATTTGATCCACAATTCGGTTAGCTTCCTCTTCTGAGATATCCTCACGTTGGGATAATAGCGCCACAATTGTCGAACGGTCAAATTTCGCGGCGCGATCGCTTAAACTCCCAAGTCCAGCGCGGGGAGAAGACAGCAGCAATTGTAAATCGCGTTTGATTCCTTCGGGATTGAGTTCATCTTTGTTAGTATTACGCAGATATTCTTCGAGATTGGCTTCAAAATCTAAAGCTTGTTGAGTCGTGCGCTTCGCTAAACGTCGTGGCGCTCTCAGAATATCACCAATGGCATCTTGAGCGCGATCGATGATTTGATTAACTTGCTCTTGGCTCAAGTCGCCGCGTTGACTCACGAGTTTTACTAAGGTTTCTCGATCGACATTAGATAAGCGATCACGCAGTGCTAAGGCTCCAGCTTGAGGATCGTCGAGTAATTTTTCCAAATCGGCTTTGATACCTTCGGGATTAAGTTCTTCCAAGTTGGTATTGCGAAGATATTCGGCGATCGCTTTTGTGGTTTTTTCGTACTGTTCTTTCGCTTGTTGCGGTACTTGCAAAATACTATCTCGGACTGCTTCTAGCTGATCGAGAGTTTGATTTATCTGTTCTTCGCTCAAATCTTGACGCTGACTGAGCAATTGTACTAAAGTATCGCGGTCAAATTGCGATAGACGCGATCGTAAGAGGCTAATTCCAGCTTGGGGATCGTCTAGTAAAATTCTAAACTCACGTTTGATCGCTTCGGGATTGAGTTCGTCTTTATTAGTATTTTGCAGATAGTTTTCAACTCTTTGACGCAGTTCATCGGCTTTTGCTTTTGCTTGTTCTTGCAATTCTCTAGCACGATTCAAGAGATTATCGCGGTTGCGTTCGAGTTGACTAACAATATTATTAGCTTCCTCTTCGTTGATATCTTGACGCTGTTGGAGCAATTGTACAAAAGTATCGCGGTCAAATTGTCCGAAGCGGCTATTTAAATCTTCAAAGCCAGCTTGTGGATCGTCTAGCAAGTTGCCAAAGTCTCGTTCAATACCTTCGGGATTGAGTTCGTCTTTACCCGTAGAACGCAGATAATCTTCAATGCGGCTGCGGAAATCTTGCCCTTTTTCTCTTGTTTGAACCTGTTTGACAGTTTCTAAAACTTCCAGGCGATCGCTTTCCATTTGTTCGGAAATTTCTTTTACCCTAGCTTCGCTAATATCACCGCGCTGCTTCAGTAAGTTGGTGAAATATTCTTGATTGATTTCTTCCAACTCTCGTCTCACAGTTGTTGGATCTGCATTTACGTCATAGATGACTTCTTTAAATTCATCTATTAGGGTAATTCGATTGAAGTGCCAAGGAAACGAATGCAATATGTAGTCTTCTACATCTGCCTTAATTGTATTTTCCAGTGATATGGGTAATTTTGCAGATACTTGCTCAGTTGCTTCCTCTCTAAACTTTTGAAATTGTTCTGTGACTTGCTCGACATCGACATCTTGAACTTTTTCTTTCAGTTTTTGCAACTGAGTTGTAATTTTGTTCACATCGATATTAGAAAGGTTTACCCGTTCCAGAACTGCTGGCGCAGCTGCACTTAAGCCATACGTAATAGCTTGCTTGATTATACCATTGCCATTACCGCCTCCGATTGTAACCAATTCTTGCAGCCGTTCACCTAATCGATCGGAATTAAGTTCTTCAGGTGTAGCAGACTTGAGTAAATTAATTACTTGTTCGGTGGGATTTTTGCGATTTAAAGCTTGTTGCCATGCACCTTCAAATTGATCGGCAATGCTATTGATATCTTCTTGAGATAAATCGCTACGGCTACTGATTAAATCAACAATTTGTTGGCGATTAACGTTTTGCAATAGGTCGCTATTAGCAACAGATTGCAAATCTGTATCTTTAAGAAGTTGATCAAATTGACTCCGAATTTCTTTGATATCCAGCTTTGGCAATTGCAGAGAACTTAAAGAACTTTGGAGAGTATTTTTAATACCTTCAGAATCAAAACCTGAAGTTAATTCCCGCCGGACTGCGGCTGTAATATCTTCAGCAGTAGAAACTAACTGTTTTTTTGCAGTATTAGCACCGATGCCAGCAGTTGCCGTGCCCATCAGAGTTTGAAAACCAGAAGTAACAGTATTAGATATAGAACCAATTAAAGAACCTACTGCTGATGAACCCAACCAAATTACTAGTGAAAAATAGGTAGACCAAATGACTACACCAATAATTGCTCCTAAAAATGCGCTTTCGATTAGGCTAAGTTTTACTGCTAAAAAACAAGCAATAAATAATGCAATGCTAACGGTTATTAATGCCCAAGTACCAACTTTAGCTTGACCTTTACGAATTGTCTTACCCAAACTTTCAGACTCATCATCAGAATCTGAGCCTATTTCCCAAGATGAAATTCCGACAGCGACTGAAAAGTTTGTCAATAATAATTGAAAGGCAAATGCCATCAAAACCCCAGCTAGCAGTGCTACCAACAATTTAGGCCCAGAAAAAACAACTGATGCTTCTTCTGGAGTTAGTACTTCCTGAGCTAAAGTTATCGGCGCCGATCCAAAAGATAGCCAATTCCATTTAAAAAAAGTTAGAACACCTTGAAACATCATATTCTCTCACTTTTACTCAATTAAATACCTATTCATAGGCTTATTTATCAGCTTAATTATCATTTATGTAAGCTGGCACTTTCTTTAGTAATAAGTTGGTTAGCCAAAAGTCGTATTTAAAAGAAATAAATATTTATTTTTTGTTTCAAAAAAACTTATAATTTAGTTAACAATTTATGAGCCAATATTAGGCAAAAATAAATCTCATAAAACTGTATCTACTGATATAGAAGGTTATGAGCGGGTGGGTTACACTAGCAAATCTGAGAAAATAATGTATTTTAGTATCAATTTTATTGAAATATTGAAAACAGAGAATAATTGTTATAAAAACTTTAGAAAATAAAATATATTTTTTAGTAGAGATTTAGTTACTAACTTTAGATAAAACTACCTATATCTAATGATAGAGATAAAAATTCTTCCAAGCGATTGATGAAAATTAAATAGAAACATGTATAAATAATGGTTACTACGAGCTATGAATTAGTAAATAATTGATTTTTGTTTGCTGAGGAGAAAGAATAATGGTAGTCGGTGTACATAAACGTGCTGTAGGTGTATTTTCTCATCGTCGAGATGTTGAACACGCCCTACATGAATTAAAAAAAGTTGGCTTTGACATGAACAGAGTTTCTGTTATTACCCAAGATGGTGACAGAGACGATATTGCTGGTGCGGATGTGAGCGATCACGTTGGCGATCAATCTGACGAAGGTGCTAAAGTCGGAGCAGCTACAGGCGGTGCTTTGGGCGGATTGACTGGCTTATTAGTTGGTCTTGGCACTTTAGCAATCCCTGGAATCGGGCCAATCATGTTGGCTGGAGCCGCAGCAACTACCCTAGCTACAACTCTCGCTGGCGTTGGTATTGGTGCAGTAGCTGGTAGTTTACTTGGTGCATTAATTGGTCTAGGAATTCCTGAAGAACGAGCTAGAGTTTATGACGAACGTGTTAGACGAGGACACTATTTAGTCATTATTGATGGTACAGATTCAGAAATACTTAGAGCAGAATCAATTTTAAATCATCAGGGTGTGGAAGAGTTTGGCATTTACGACCACCCAGATGCGACAAATCCAGCCACTGGTTATGTGACTCCAGCTGCGAATGCGGGTTATAGTGGTGTTTCCAAACGTGCGATCGGGGTATTTTCTCATCGTCGAGATGCAGAAGCAGCAATTACAGAATTACGAGATGCAGGTTTTTCCTTGAATCAAGTCTCCATCATTGCCAAAAATACAGACGGTCATGGGATCGGTGGTGTAGATGTAGACAGAAACGTTGGTACTGGTAATAAAGCAGACGATGGCGCAAAAACTGGAGCAGCTACAGGCGGTGTTCTGGGTGGCTTGACCGGCTTATTAGTTGGACTTGGAACTCTAGCAATTCCTGGAATCGGGCCTGTAATTGCTGGTGGCGCAGTTGCAACAGCTTTGGCGACAACATTAGCTGGTGGCGCGATCGGTGCAGCAGCCGGTAGTATTGTAGGCGCACTTGTTGGCTTGGGAATTCCTGAAGACAGGGCGCGAGTTTATAGCGATCGCTTCCAAAGAGGCGACTATTTAGTAATTCTCGATGGTACAGAAGCTGAAATCCACCAAGCTGAAGCAATTCTTAAGCGTCGAGGTATTGAAGAATTTGCAATCTATGATGCCACTGAGATTAGTGACTATCGCCCAGGTTCCGACCGAGTAACGCATGATGACGCAGCAGTAGTCGATCCGATTCGCCCCAATTACTCAACAGAGCCTCATAGAAACGATCCTGCTGTAGTTATTGTCGATCGTCGTGATGAAGTACTTTAACCTAAAGTAGTTTTCACTCACACTAATTAGACAAAATTGCAGGAGCAATAATTTGAAAACTTTGCTCCTGACTAAAAAAACTTGCTCCTCATCTTTGCCGTAAAGATCAATAGATTTCATTTTCGGATTCAGAATTAAACCAATGAAAAAGCTAACCCCTTTCGTAATTAGTTGCCTTTTAGTGTTTGGTGTTGCTGCTTGTGATAACGCTTCTAAAACAAGTGAATCTGCACCCAACAATCCTAATGAGGCTCCCCAAACACCAACTGCGAAAACAACAGAAGCTTCTCAAAAAGATGCACAAAGTGAAGTTCGTAGAAGACAACTCAATGAGGATATTCGCGCTCGCGAACAGCGCAATAATACTACTGGTGGCGATACAAAAAGAGCTAAAGCTGACTTAGAAAGTGAAGTTCGCTCCAAATTAGAGGCTAATATCCCCAAGAGTCAACTAACAGTTAATGCCGCAGATGGTGGTGTTGTGACTGTGGCTGGAACTGTCACTAATCAGCAAGAATTGGCTAAAATTGAAAAATTAGCTAAGGAAATTAAAGGTGTGAATAGTGTAGTTGTGAAAGCAACTGTTGCCAAAGTAACTAACTAAGGCAACTAACTAATAAACCCAAGCGAGCAGGTAAGGATAAACCGATTTAACTGCTCCTGCTAAACCTGAGTGGTCAGTAATAAGCTTAACTGACCACTAATAATTGATAACTGACAACCTTAATAACTATATTTATTGATGCTCACAGTTATACAAAGTCTTGTAGTTACCAAACATAAAAACTATGGAAACCGAACAACAGCAACGTGAATCGATCGATGCTTCCTTATCACAAGGTACGCTAGCACTTGAAGGTACTGATACTGCAAACTTGCCAAAGTTACCCCCAGCATCCGAACCTGAATCTCAATGGCAGCAAATTAGCAGACAAATTTCTCAATTTTTAGAGCAACTGCCCCAATACTTAAGTGACTTTTTTCGAGACTATAAGCAGCCTCTAATAAGCGTTGCTTTAATTTTGGCAGCGATTATTACAGCTAGAGTAGTACTGACGGTACTAGCTGCAATCAATGATATTCCCCTACTATCACCACTTTTTGAGTTAGTTGGAATTAGTTACACCAGTTGGTTTGTTTTCCGTTATCTACTGAAGGCTTCAACTCGCCAAGAATTAGCCGATGAAATTCAATCACTGAAAAACCAATTCGTGGGCGAGTAAATTTTTTGTCTATTAAACAAGAGTTTACACGGGCAAATAGAATTTGCAGCTACGCAAACTCTCGTCCGGTTCTGCCGGCTTGGGTAAAGCCTTGTATAGTTGAAGTTTCTAATTGCCCTTTTTATATTAAGTTGGCTTCAACTAAAACTCTTGTTCTACCAAGAAATATTAATTCACAGTATTTAACCGGACTCAACCTTAGTGTTTTAGATACATCAAAAGATAGAGAATATAACATTATTTTTAAATTTAAGTCACTTCTCAAGATAGTAGCTTGGAGATGAGATACAGCCTAATCTAGTTTCTGAAGTTATTTAATAGATTCTTTAACGAGGACATAAATTATGGCTAATGAAGCAGTTAAGAGAGATACAGATTCATCTGATAGAGCGGAAGTCAATAATTACGATCGCGGCATTATCCCTGCTGAAACCGCCGCTAGAATGGAAAGAGAAGGAGATAAGTTCAAAAAAACTCCTACGGAAGAACGGGAAGCAGAAGCACCTACTGACGATCAAACCGATTCCGAAAGTATACGTACCACTGACGGCTATACCATAGATAATGAAGGTTTGTCTAATAACTATGCAATTGAACCGGAAATGTATTACGAAGAACCGGGTGATGCACGCCAGCAAGCCGCAGAAGAGAAGCAACAGCGGATCGAAGAACTTGGAGAAGTTAATCAGGATGAGGAAGGCAAGTTGACAGATAAGGGTGACAGCCGCGGTAGAGGCCCAGGAATAATTTAATTAACAACTCTTTTGCTGGGTGCAATTACACGTAAGAAGGCTAAATAGGTGTTTTCTAGAGACGCAATAATTGCGTCTCTAATTTTTTTTAGATTGTGTGTGGTTCGATAATCAACGGCTCAAGTTCGCGATTATGCCATTGCTGCTGATACCATTCGGCAACCAAAGGACGGACAATAAACTTGGGCTGTTTATCGCCTTTAACATCAATACGTAAACCTGAATAAGGTCGTCGCTTCTGAGAACCTTGACCGTTGCGACCGATGAAGAGATGCGATCGCGCTACTAATCTATTCTCCTCCATCAAATCTGCTCCCTCAATTCGCTGGCGTCGCAAACTAAACCCGCTACCGCCACAAACAATCCAGTGGATATGAGAATCAGCGTGTCCCGTATCCATTGTTTCTAGGTGTTCTAGGCAGTGTGCGTGACCATTTATTACTAAATCTACCAAAGGACGACCCTGATTTAAGGAACCGATTTCTTTAGCTACCGCATCCAGTACCCCACGCAGGCGATCGCGAACAATTAGAGTTTGTGCTTGTTCCCACTTCGTCGCCTCAGTTACATAAGGAGGATGATGGAAATAAATTATCCTTCCGCGAACTTCAGAATTATTCCAAGATTCAATTAATCTTTGCTTGAGCCAATCCAGTTGTTCAGTGTCAGTCAACGTGGTTTTATTAGTAGCTAGTTGCTTATCGATATCAACAATAATTTCTTCAATTTGTGACATCTTGGCATGGAAGTCGTCTAATTGATCGGCTTCACTGGGGTCTTCCGGTCGAAGTTTGGCTGAGGTTTCAATAATTTGCAGTTTTTCTTGCTCTAAATCCTCGCGACGTTTTTCTAAGAGTTTGCGATCGGCGTTACCTTTTTTTGTTTTCGGTAGCGGTGGTGGATCGTTAAAGGTATTAGAATCTAAAGCAAAGAAATCAATACCGCCGTAACGAAATGTGTAATAGCGATTAGGAAGGCGGGTAAATTCCCCAGGTTGATAGGAAAGACAACGACCTGTATCTGTCTTGGCTGTGTAATACCGATCTAAGTGGCTGGCTAACTCTCCTGGAAGCTGAAACGCCTTTAGATAGTCAAGAAATGCCTTTGCGTAAGCGTCACCGCATCTTGAGCCATGTAAACCTACATCTAGGTCTAACCGCGATCGCAACAGCTGGCGAATGGGTAATGTTGTTAGGGATGCCAAGCTCAATAAAATCGGCAAGTTATAGTAATCGTGATTTCCCGGCACTGGTAAGATGGGCAGCTTAAAAACCATCTGGTCGTAAGCAATCCGTTTGCGATGCTCTATGCCAAAGATAAACTCTCGGTAAGGCTGAATAAAGTTTTGCTGGTAGTATTCACTCGATCCCACTAAATAAATCACATCTCCCGTATGCAGCATAAAACGGGATTCGTGGTGATGAGGCAGCATAAGTTCAGCTACTTGTCGTTGGGGATTGTGTCCCCGGTGCCTGCCGGAACCACTATCACCAACAACTAAAAATGAGAACTCAGAATTGTCTGTTTGACCATCTTCCAAAACCAGCCGAGTTTGGTCAATATCCCGTTCAACAATTAACGGATCTTGCCACCGTACCCGCTGATTCATTTTCCGAATTTTATTAGCGATCGTTGGATCAGATACAAGTTTCAATGCAACCTCTCCTGAGTTTCAATTGAAGGGGAGCAGGGAGAGCAGGGGAGCAGAGGGGCAGGGGAGCAAGGGAGCAGAGGAGCAGAAATTATTCCTAATCCCCAGTCCCCAATGCCCAATGCCCCATGCCCCATGCCCCATGCCCCATGCCCCATGCCCCATACCCTCATTCTTCTGCTGTATCTTTCATCTCAATAATCAGATTAGGGAGTCCCTCTAGTTTTTCGGTCGGCTCAACTTCTTCTACTAATGGCACGAAAATTCTTAAGCCTGCTGGTACACACTTAATTTCTACAGGTGTTGTGCCTACTATTTCACCATCTAGAACAACTTTTTGTGGTGGCTCTGTAGTAATTTTAAATTGTTTGGCTCGCAGGAAACCTATATCATCTCGTTCAACGGCGTTACCTGTGGAAGCCGTTTGAAATAGATGAAACGTGGCAGCGATCGCTCCTGCTTTGTTAGTTGGAGCTACAATTGTTAAATCTAGTAACCCATCATCATAAACCAGACCTGCTGGGCCTTGAGCCAAAACTGAAGTGGGAGGTGCGGCATTTGCTACCGTTACTGCACTGGCGCTAGTTTTAATTATCCTATCTTCAGTTTCAATTTCAACATCAAAGTTTTTTAAATTTCTTAATTGCTGGATTCCTGCCAAAACGTAGGCCATCATCCCAAAGCGATTTTTGGCGTCTCGATCTGCCAATTCTACAGTTTCAGCTTCAAAGCCAATACCTGCCAAAAGTACCATTGGGCGATCGTTGCAATAGGCTACGTCTACATGGGTGGTTGCTCCCTGCAAAATTGTCTGACACGCACCTGCGATCGTGTCAGGAATTCCTAAAGCTGTGGCAAAAGCGTTGGCTGTTCCTCTGGAAACGATCCCAAATGGGATATCAGTTCCCACTACAGCCGCCGCCGCTATTGAGAGAGTACCATCCCCCCCGGAAGCAATGATTGCATCTACTCCTCGCTCTATAGCTTGAGATGCCAGTTGGTCGGCATCGATTTCTTCAGTTGTAAAATAAATATCTAGATCGATCTCTGGCTCTAATATTGCCCGAATTTCTGCTAGCTCTGTATCTGGGTCGCCCTGACCCGCAACAGGATTGAAGATTAAACAGGCGGAACGATTCATAAGGTATAATAACTAAGCTTGGATAACTAATGAAGATAACAAATTATTCTTAGCATTCCTAGAAATTTTCAACTTCTCTTTTCGGGCTGAGTTTTTTAGACGATCGCATCATAGCACCAAGAAAAGGCAAGAACCTTTAATCGTTCTTAAGACCTTCCCAAAGAACTCTATTTTTAACCGTCTGTTTCACATTACTCACTCAACCAGAAGGATGTTTGGTTAATCGGTAGAAAAATTTAAAGCCATCATCAGAATTGTATATAGACAGGCTTTAGGAAATTCCTATATTATGGAAAGTGAGCAAATTACTGTTCTTGAGTCGTTGTTTCAGCAAAGTTAAATCAGCGATCGCAAGTTTCAAGTTTATCCGTTTAGTAGCGAAATTTGAGTTGTATCGTTGCCTATTTTTAGCTGTTGCTATTGTTATCGGGCAATAGGATTGATGAATTTTAGGCATCTTTTCAGTTGCGCTCCCATCAATGCGTAAATCCAACTAATATCTCAATTGCTTGAGCAACTTATTAAAGTTAGGCAAAGTTCCACTACAGCCTACTAGTAGAATGTCTAAGTTAATATTGAGGGTTTGTAGTAAGCACTTTAGTGCTTAGAAAATAAGGACTGAAGTCCTGACTACGAACTTAAACTTGGCATACTACTAATCAGTTTTGCGGCAATTACAACTCAAAGGGCTAATAACTGGGGATAAGGGAGACAAGAGCAAAATTAAATGCCTTTCAGGAGTGCTGAATTGGGAATCTTTAGAACTCGGTACTGACTCAACGCCTCGCTAGCAGAACTGTTTTGGCTCATAGATAATTCACAATCCCTGCAAATTTATAGCTCTAATATGTCTATTCCTTTGTTAAGCTATTCCCTGGAGTTTAGACTAAGCTATGCAAAACGACCCAGCAGGGCTGAGTTAATCAGAG
>NZ_JAVRCL010000093.1:0-22970 GCF_034530775.1 Nostoc sp. DedSLP04
TCTTTTAATCCTTTTATTCAGAATACTCGGAAAGTGACAGAAGAGGGATATAGCACAAGCCTTGGTGGTTAGGACATCAACAGACGATAAAACTTAGACACAAAAAGGCTTTTCACCCAGTCCCCAGCGATGCACTGAGCTTGTCGAAGTGTCCCCAGTCCCCAGTCCCTTGCTATAACGATCCGGCTTTGCAAATTGTCGTTAAGAAACTGCTGGCGAAGTTTCCGCAGTGGAGTATCGCTTGCGTGGATGGGGTGCTGGTGAATTAGGAGTAGTGAATCTGTACAATCGAGAAGAGTTTGGGCTTGCTGTTTAATACCCAGATACCCTTGCCTAGAGCGTTACCCGGCAATGTAGTTAACTTGATGACACCTCAATGACGTTTTGGGCAAAGCTTTTATAAGCATCGCCCATTTGTTTAGCTATCGAGTCAGGAAAGACATGAAAATCCCCAGCTTTGAGAGCTTTTATTATCCCCTCTGCCACAAGTGCAGGTGGCTCTGCAACCTCACTCATTCCTGCCGCATCGCTCATATCCGTGGCAATCGGGCCAGGGTGAACACTTAGCACAAGCGTGTCCTGCTCGCTCAATAGTTCTCGTAATGTCTGGGTGATTGAATAGGCCGCAGCTTTTGAGGCACAGTAAGTGGCAGAGTCGGGGAAACCCTTGAGCGAAGCAACAGAATTGATTTGGGCAAAGACACCACCTCCATTGGCTTTGAGTACTGGGGCAAACGCCTGAGCCATGTAGATCAATCCATATACATTGATGTTCATCTGAAATTCGAGAGCGGCGATCGCATTCTCAGCTAAGGGAGTTCCAGCTTGAAAGACTCCTGCATTATTGATAACTATTTGCACATCTGGGGCAGTTTGAGCAGCAGCAACAATAGATTGGGGATCGCCTAAATCAACCTGAATTGGTACTACCCGATCGCCATATTGTTCAACCAATGAGGAGACACTGTTGAGCTGACGAACAGCCGCATAGACTTTGGTGGCTCCGTGTTCAATAAACGACTCAACTATCGCCTTGCCGATGCCGCGATTTGCGCCCGTAACCAAAATGGTTTTGTCTTTGATGTCGTAGTTCATTGGGATTTCTCCTTATAGTTTTTCACGATCTGAAAAACCTTGGACAATCGCTCTAAGTTAGGGCAAAGAAATTTAGCTGCTCTCTTGAAGAAAGACTGCGGCTTCCACCGCTCCTTCTAGGATGGTATCATCATCTATCATGCGAATCTAGCAACACCAATTTTTTAGCAGTCTTGGAAGTTTGTGCTTTTGGACACCTCTTCCCAGGTATTGAAAGTTGTTGTTTAGGGAATGAATATTAGCACCAAAAGGATTATTATTGCTGGGGGAATAGTTTATTTTATGGAAGTCCCTAACTATTACCATTGTTAATGACTTGTCGTATCTTTTCACATATTGGGTATTTACTTACCCCACTCAACCTTACCCAAGCTTTAGATCCGGTGAGTGCAACAAATAGCTGGTTACGAAGGCTTGTACTTGGCATAAAATTTGACCGAGACAATTTTAGATTTTAGATGCAAGGATACAAGGATTAAACTCAAAATCTGTAATCTAAAAAAGGTTTCAAGCCTCTCCATTTATGGAGAATATTTAAAAAAATCATTATTGAAGCGAAGCCTCTTCTTTAAAGGAGAGATTAATCCAAAATCGGCGTGACCTCTCAAAACTTTTCAAACACCCTCTTAGAGTTTAGTATTTATTAATAGTAGTGTACAAACTATTGCACCAAGCATATAAACCATAGACGTGTCAGCATCTTTTAAAAATAGAATATAAAACATAGACAACACTACAAAAATTAACACTGTTATTTTCAACATAAAACCTAACAATTTCAACTATAAATACCAAAAAAATACATCAAAAATATATCTCACGTTTTTTGAAATTGTTGTTTGCAGAAAATAGTTCAATTTCTAATAATATTTAAGACTTTATACCATTTCTTTGTAAAGCTGCATATATT
The DNA here is from genome assembly GCF_034530775.1 of Nostoc sp. DedSLP04. Lineage (NCBI taxonomy): Bacteria > Bacillati > Cyanobacteriota > Cyanophyceae > Nostocales > Nostocaceae > Nostoc > Nostoc sp. DedSLP04. The sequence goes on from NZ_JAVRCL010000093.1 coordinate 2,006, forward strand.
TACCCCCCAGCTACGCTGTCCTCCCAAGGCATCGGGGGGACTACAGGGGGGTCTTATTATGTGCATTTTCATGCAGAATTAGTATTAGCGTGAAAAAATTATTGAATCGCTATTCTTAATATATTTCTCAAGTGATTATTTACCTGATTGTAATTATGACAGTTTTTTTTGTGGTAGTAACTAATCTAGACAAAAGTACCGATACCAAGTACTTTTATCTGTCTAAGTTAAATCTTGGTCAGAAATATGCCGTCTCTATAGCAATCCCATTTGATTTCTGAATTAATCGTAGGGACTAGGGACTGGGGACTGGGGACTGGGGACTGGGAAGAAGGAATAAAGGTGTACTGAGTTTTTTTCACGCAATCAAATATGAGTCTTATACCATTATTTATTTTATTCTCTGAAAGTCCCTTAGTTAGATAATCTAGATAGTGTGAGCTTCTTTTTATTTTTTAGCAACCCCTAAATCATTGTGTCTCACTCGTTACATTAAGTTCGTTTTGGAGAAGGTTGTTTCTGTTTTGAAACACTAGGCTGAGAATTTAAAAATGGGGGGATGGGACACTCTAGCGTTATGGCGATCGCTCTGAGTAAATCTGCTTCTGAAGGAGTAACTTTGTTATCTAGTAGTACCGTGTGGGCGCAAGCATCAACAATAGATTGTTTGAGTTTGGGAGTGGCAAGACGCAGGCGTTCAATACTTTTCTTTAGTTCAGTAAAATTACAACTTAATGGCATTTCTGGTTTTTCTTGCTCTCCGGCTTTGGGAAGTCGAAAAACTCCAGAACGAAAAGCATAGGCGATGTCTTCAGTGGACGCATCAGGTTGGGAGTGTCCGACACGAGCAATTACGGACAATATTAATAGACTATCTGGCCAAATCTGTTCGATGGAGGTGAATTCTACGGTTGTAGTAGATGCAGGATTTATACTAGTTTGAAGACGATGCCACAGTATTAATTGCAACACAAAATGCCACAGCGATAAACTTCCCGTAGCTACAACTAAACCGTGGACGCATTTGCATAGCCTTTGGCATTCTTTGGCATTTTGGCGCAATATAGGCACTGCCAAATCCACAAGTGGCAAGCGAATTCTAGGATCTAACTGATTAATTTCGCTACTTAGTTCTAAGGTTTTCTCTACCAAATCAGCAGGCTGTACCTCTCGTAACCAAGCAATTTGACGTTCTTGAATTTGGAGATTTTCTGTATCTAAGGCTAACGCTAAAGCGATCGCCATTGCACTTTGTTGCTCCCGCGCACCCAAACGCAAAGATTCTGGTAATTGCGATAACAGCGCTTGAGCATGGGCAAAATGCTCTGGTGTAACGCTTCCAACTTGATTTACAACCTGTTTTGGTGTGGTATTGCCACCACCAGCAAAGCCCATTGTTAGGGATTCCTGAGAAGGGGAACGCATTTGATTGCGAGATGGCATTGCTGCTAAATTGCTGACGTTCAAACCCCCAACCCGGCGGATACGTTCTGCTAAGGGTGGGTGGGTAGAAAACATATCTTCCCAGAAAGAGGGGTTGAGGGCATTGCCAAAAAACATGTGGCTAGAGGCTTCTGCTCCAGGCGATATTAACCGTGAATCCATCTGTTGGAGTTTTTGGAAGACTCCGGTAAGTCCGTTGGGGTTGCGAGTGAACTGTACGGCTGAAGCATCAGCGAGAAATTCGCGTTGGCGAGAGACGGCGGCTTTAATCAAGCGTCCGCAAAGTAATCCGATACCGCCAATGGCCATTAGTGCCAAACCAAACGCCCAGATAGGTAAACCCTTGTCTTCCTTTCCTAAGCGGAAGCTATCGCGAAGCCGCCAGAGCAATTCCCCGGTTAAATAAATGAATAAAATCCCATGCAGTAGTCCCACTAAACGCAAATTTAGCCGCATATCTCCATTGAGAATATGACTAAATTCGTGGCCGATGACTCCTTGTAACTCATCCCGGCTCAAGTTTTCCAAAGTTCCACGGGTAACTCCAATTACAGCATCATTGGGCGTAAATCCGGCAGCAAAGGCATTAATGCTGGTTTCTCTGTCGAGGAGATAAACTTGGGGGACGGAAATACCAGAAGCGATCGCCATTTCCTCGACAATATTTAATAGTTGTCGCCCTTGTTCGTCGGCCATTTCTGGTAGCAGAAGTCTTCCTCCTAACTCTTGGGCAATGACGCTTCCGCCTTGACGGAGACAGGCAATTTTATACAAACTTCCGATGGCGATCGCAATTATTGTAATCCCAGCTACGTAGAGAAATAAGCCTGGATGCCACCAAACACGAGGAGCCATGCGAAACAGAAATAAAGTGGCAATATAAATCGCCATAATCATAACTGCGATCGACAAAGAAAATAATCCGATTAATTGTTGCGTATTTTGGCGTGCCCGATCCTGATGTTCAAAGAAGTTCATAGACACCTAAAAAGATACGCGTGGAGCATTTCTTATTTCTGGGGTAGCTTCAGGAAGCAATTCTGCAACAGTAAAGTTAAATGTATTTGCCACCAGGTTGCTGGGAAAAGATTCGCTCTTGGTGTTGTAAAGTGTCACCGCGTCATTAAAAGCCTGACGGGCAAAAGCAATCCGGTTTTCAGTGGAAGATAATTCTTCCATTACCTGAGTCATGGCGCGATCGGCTTTCAATTCTGGATAAGATTCTGAAATTACCATCAACCGACTTAACGCACCCGTTAGCGCCCCTTCAGCATTGCCCAACTGTTGCATCGCTTGGGGATCGCCAGGATTTTGTACCGCACGACTGCTAGCATTAATTGCAGAATTCCGAGCGGCAATAACTGCTTCTAAGGTTTCTCGCTCATGTTTCATGTACCCTTTGGCAGTTTCCACCAAGTTGGGAATTAAATCATAGCGGCGCTGTAATTGAACATCGATTTGAGAATAAGCATTTTTGTAACGGTTGCGATACTTAACTAAATCGTTGTAGGCATTAATGATAATTACAGCAACAATGGCAACTAAAGCAACAGAAAATATTAAAAGCCCCATATTTTTAGATTATTTCCATCAGGTACTTACTTTTTTGCAGATTTACCAAACACGGTAATCTTGATATCCAGCAAAATTAGTGTGGATATAAAGATGAGTCTACTTGTAGCAAGTTGGCTTCGTCGTCTGTAGAATTAGTTACGCAAGTTTACTGATGTAAGATTTTTAAATAACCGCAGAGGCGCAGAGAACGCAGAGTGAAATAATTTACAACAATTCCAAACTATTTGTGTCTAAGTATTTAGGCATAAATAAATTAAAGTTTGTAATAAACCACATCTAGTTTGCATAATCTGAAATTGTACATTTCTTGTGGGGTGGGCGTCTCGCCCGCCCAATATATGCAAGTTTAATGTGGAACAGCTTAGTAAAGACTTTAGTCCTAATAATCCTTGCTCTGAGCGATAAATCACTCACTACAAATTAAGAGTTTATTTTATTGTATTTAATTATATCAACCTACTTACCTACTTATCATCTCTCTTTTCTCTGTGTACTCTGCGCCTCTGGAGTCGATTAAAAATTCTAGCCAGATATATCATATCATGTCCGCCAAATTACCCATAATAAAAGAACCCCACCCCCAACCCCTCCCCGCCTGCGGGGAGGGGAGACAAAGCACAGCTTTGGCGGGGTGGGGTTCTTCGGGTCTAATAAGCAATCAAGCGGACATGATATCACTTATGAATCTGCATAAATAGGGAATAACCACTAACAGCAAAAATAAAAAGGATGGCGGCAGGAAAAATTACTACATCCCTTACAATAAATAAAATCCAATCTTTTCTTAATTCTTGTTTAAACTTGAGTTCTCGCAGTTTTCGCTCAAGTTCTACGTCTTCTTGTGACTGCAAGTTGACAGGTGACAAACTTAGCGGATTATCGCCTTTGCTGGTAATTCTTTTTGATAAATCTGTTATATCTGTCATGCCGTTGAGATACTGATATTACTTAGTGTCTCATAAAAAAGAGCCAGAGAGTTTTAACTCTCTGGCTCAAAGCTGGAGACAAAAGAATCATCAAATAAAGGCTAACTTGAGTAAGAATCTAAATTCTTCCCAGGTTATGCAACCCTAAAATAGCGCCCACACCTAAGATATGGCCAAAGGCAGCACTTGCTAAAAACGCTGGTACACCAAAATTACCAAGGAAATTGGCTGAGGGTAGTTTTGGTTCTGCGTTGGGATACTTGATGGTAGATTTGCCAAAGGCAATGGCAATGATATTAGCAATAATCATAATCAGTCCAACTGTAGGACTCCATTGCAGAGGTGTGGTTGCAGCACCGAGTAAGGTTGAAGTTAACACCTAGATTTGCTCCTGAAATTTATTAATGGTTGAAAACATAATCTGAAACTTTCCGAAGCAAATTCAAGAAATTACCTGATTTTGCATCAATATTTAACAGTTATTCTTACTACTTAATACAAAATGAGTTTAATGCAGCGAGCTGATTGTGCTAGCTAGTTTGAATTTCAATGTCTGAAACAAGCGAACCGTTAGTATTGATTTATACTTATAGTTGAATTCAGCAGTAAAATACGCTTTATATCTGGGTAACAGACTTAATTTGCGTACCTCCCGAACTTGAAATCTGCTGTAGATAAAAGTGATTTCGATAAAATTATCCCCGACTTTTTGAAGGATACAGTTGAAGTCAGAAATTTCAGGAGCGGATTCACCTTTCGGTAGATTTAGACAGAATCATCAAAACTGTATATTTGGATGGAATAACACATAATTTGCCGCAAAACCTCATGCCAAATCAGTAATTTCAAGAACGACAGATGAAATTTTGATTGAATTGTAGTTAATTTGTTCCTTAAGTTCCTCAAAAGCCATGACATCCCCTGAGCCTCAAACTGATTTGGGAGAAAAAGCTCCAGAAACGTCATTTGAGCCACCTTCTGGAAAACGGCGGTGGCTTTGGTTGAGTTTAGCCGCACTCTTATTATTAGGGGGCGGAGCAGCTATAGTTTGGCGTTTACTCACTCCACAAAATTCAGCACCTTCAAATGCTAACGCTCAACCTCAAGGGGTAAGAGTCAAAATATCAACAGTACAAAGCGGCATAATTGAGGAAAGTTCAGATTTTATTGCTAGTCTAAAATCCCTGCGCTCAGTGACGCTTCAGCCGAGAATTCAGGGTCAAGTTACCCAGATACTTGTCAAATCTGGAGATCCAGTTGTCCAAGGAGCGCCAATTCTCCAAGTAGATTCTACACCACAGGCAGCGATCGCTAGGAATAATCCTGTGCCTCAAGCATTTTTAATGCAACTGGCAAATGCCCGCGCCACACTCAAATCTTTAGAAGCAGAACGACCCTCTTATGTTGCGAATCTGCAATTGTACCAGCAGAACTACGAAAAGTTTGTCAACCTAGCTGAACAAGGAGCCGTGTCTCGACAGGCTAGCAATCAGTTTGCTAATCGTCTGGCCAATGCTAAGACTAGTCTGGATGCAATAGATTCCAGAATTCAAGCACAACGAGCCTCTATCTTGCAGGCTGAAAAATCTTTGCAGCAATCTAATGTAAATCCTCAAACACAACAGCCCCAGTCTGACAAAATTGCCGCTCCTTTTAGTGGCACAGTTGGCAACATCCCTGTGAAAGTTGGTGATTTAGTTAATACTTCTACACCATTAGTTAATATCACCCAAAATCGGCCCTTAGAAGTGAATATCTCTGTACCACTACAACAAGGGCCCCAATTGCGTAAGGGTATGCCAGTAGAGGTGATGAACACACAAGGTCAAAAGCTTGGTAGAAGTAGGATATTTTTTATTGCACCTAATGCCAGCAATGAAACACAAACGATACTGATTAAAGCACTGTTTGACAACACTAATGGTCAGCTACGTGCAGATCAATTGGTCAGGACTAGAGTGTTCTGGAATCAGCGCCCCGGAGTTTTAATTCCCACAACAGCAATGACTCGTGTAGGTGGGGACACTTTTGTTTATGTAGTTGAAACAGAGATATCTCCCCAAGGTGTATCCCAACAAGTAGCTCGGCAAAGGCGAGTAAAGCTAGGCGAGATCAAAGGTAATAATTACCAAGTTATTGAAGGATTACAGCCAGAAGATAAAGTTATTATTTCAGGGTTGCTCAATCTTAGGGATGGTGTTGCGATCGTTCCAGAATTTTAATTAAGGGGAGTAGCACTTCGACTTCGCTCAGTGACCGAGGAGCAAGGGAGAAGTCTCAATCTTGTCTCATAACAATCTTCACTCAAGAGCGTTACTATAGCGATCGCTCTTTGTTGGAGAACTTGAAAAATAGTCTCTAAGCTCGACTTTATCCATTTTTTTCACAACGCGATCGCTTAATCTGAAACCTTTGTAGGACAGGAGTTTTACTTTTTTAGCTTCATCGACGATCTATCACATGGAAAAAGTATTTGCCAAAAAGCTAGGGTTTTTGCCGGATAAAGAAAGCGAGTTCTTAATTTTGGATAAAGTCGAGCTAAGTGTCTATCTATGCAATACACTCTGAACTCACTCCACTCTTTTCTCCTAAAAAGAAAGCATTAGTGAAATTGTTTTAAGATATAACTCGTTTTGTCAATAGTGATTACGCTGTAAATTATCTATGCTATTGAGTATCTCATTAAGCTTTATACTAAATTTTATGGCAAGGATGAACGATGCTTTTAAATATGCGTAGGCGTAGCTAGTCTTTTCTATGAAACGCTATGCGAAGGCATCACAGGCTGGAAATTTGCGTTTGTAACCTCAATTTTTACTAAATTTAATCACCATTACTTATTGACAAATGGTTAATGACCTTAACCTGTCACCAATGAGTAAAGGTAAGCAATTACTTGATTACCTAACAGAGGCAAACAATTATGTCAGTGAAAATCATCCAATCTAAGTTTGGTTTAGTTTTAACTTGTTTACTTGGACAAATAATGTTGTTGGCTGCGCCAGTACAAGCTGGAGTGGAGGGCAAAAGCTACGATGTCAATGTTCAGTCAAGTCAGGGAGATAATTTTACTGCTTGTTTTGAATTTAACGCCAATGGTAGCAGCCTTCGCTCTGTTGGACAAGACGCTACTTATGAGCTAAACGCTACTTATAGCCGTACAAATCAAGGTCGGGATCAGAGAAATTGGCAAGCAGTAACAAATCCCAATTCAGAAGAAAGTGTCGCACTTAGCGGTCAGGTAAGAGGAGACTTGATTCCAGATCGGAGGATAAGTGGTAATGCTATCAATTCTAAAGGCACTACTTATACATTTAATGGAACACTCTTATCTGGGGAAGTATGTCCAGAGTTTTTGATTCAAGGGGAAGGTCAAGAAAATCCCTTCTTCAAATAATTTAATCTACGCAGATATGATAAACCAGATGACCTTTTGGTTAACGAAGACAGACAATTTATAAAAGATGTTTGTAGACTATGGTCAAGACAATACCTGTGTCATCAGCATTTAAATTCTGTCAAGTTCGGTAGGGCGTAGTTTACTGCCGTAGGCATTGTGTTTAGCTCAATGAAGACTCTATAAGTTCAATTTAGCTTCATTTCTCCCGCCTGAGAGTTACTTGAATTCACTGGCGGGATTTTGGCTGGAATCAAGTCGGGAGTTTTAGCAGCGATCGCTAAATTTAATCTTGGTACAGTACCTTTAACAATAGATAATCATTTTAGTTAACCAAAATTAAACTAGATTAATCTATGGCATCAATAACCGGGAAAGTTGCAATTATTACTGGTGCATCGCGGGGAATTGGACGAGCGATCGCACTCAAGTTAGCTGGTAATGGCGCATCTATTGTCGTTAACTATGCAGGGAATGCAGGCAAAGCACAAGAAGTTGTTGCAGAAATTGAAAAGTTGGGAGTAGAAGCGATCACTATTCAAGCTGATATTAGCAAAGTACCCGACATCAAAAGGTTATTTGAACAAACACTTGAACGTTTTGGTAAAGTCGATATTTTGGTCAATAATGCCGGAATTGCTTTCTATAAACCAATTACTGAGGTGACAGAAGAAGATTTCGACGCGATTTTTGCCATTAATGTTAAAGGCACTTTTTTTGCTTGTCAACAAGCCGCGCAGCACATGACAGAAGGCGGACGGATTATCAATTTTTCCTCATCAACTACGGTGATGATGCTGCCAACTTATAGTGCTTATGTAGGAACCAAGGGTGCTGTTGAACAAATCACACGGGTACTAGCTAAAGAATTAGGTGCAAAAGCGATCGCAGTTAATGTTATTTCTCCTGGCCCCACGGATACAGAACTATTCCGAGAAGGCAAAACACAAGAACAGATAGATCGTTTAGCGCAAATGGCTGCTTTTAATAAACTGGGAGATGTGCAAGAAATCGCCGATGTAGTAGCGTTTCTCGCTAGCGACGAAGCTAGGTGGATCACTGGGCAAAATATTCGTGTCAACGGTGGAATCGCGTGAGGAAAAGCTCTCCTAACGATCCCCGTTTTCAAACCTCAGTCAGGAATGTGCAACGCCGTAATCGAAATTTAAGTCATGAATTCCAATATCAATCTTTTCACACCAGTTCAACTTGGCCCTTATACTCTACCAAACCGAATCGTAATGGCACCGATGACGCGTTTACGGGCAATTGCAAGTATTCCCAACTCGCTAATGGCAACTTACTACACCCAACGCGCCAGTGCTGGGCTGATCGTTACTGAATGTACAATGGTTTCACCTCTGAGTTTAGGATACATTAACTGCCCAGGAATTTACTCAGAAGAACAAGTGGCAGGATGGCGGTTGATAACTAATGCAGTACACGAACAAGGGGGCAGAATTTTTTTGCAACTTTGGCATTCTGGGAGAGTTTCTCACTCAGCTTTACTTAATGGAGAATTGCCAGTTGCTCCCAGTGCAATCGCAGGGATTGGCTCACTTCACACACCCATAGGTAAAGTATCGTTGGAAACTCCCCGCGCTTTAGAAACTCCAGAAATTACTGAAATTGTCGAGCAATTTCGCAAAGGTGCCGAAAATGCCTTGGCAGCTGGTTTTGATGGGATTGAACTTCACGGTGCATTTGGCTATTTAATCGATCAATTTCTCCAAGATGGCTCGAACCAGCGCACAGATGAGTATGGCGGTTCAATAGAAAAGCGTAGCCGATTCCTCTTAGAAGTTGTGGAAGCAGTCGCTAGCGTTTGGGGTGCAAACCGAGTTGGGATCAAACTTTCGCCAAGTAACACTTTTTATGGAATGCATGACTCCAACCCTCAAGAAACTTTTGGTTATGCTATCAATGCTCTTAACCCCTTTGGACTTGCCTATCTTCACCTGATGGAACCGAACGAAGTCGATTTAGCAACCCGCGAAGTCATGAACCCAGTTACACCCTACTTTCGGCAAATATTCCAAGGTACTTTGATTACTAATGGTGGCTACGATCGCCAAACAGGAGATAGCATTCTTGCTAGTAGCAATGCAGATTTAGTTTCTTTTGGCAAGTTATATCTTGCTAATCCTGACTTACCAAAACGCTTAGAACTTAACGCCCATTTGAACGCTCCAGATCCAAAAACATTTTATGCCCCTGACGCTACAGGATACACCGACTATCCATTTTTAGAACTTCAGACAAATTAAAGCAATCATAGTCATCTCTAAATCAAAAATATAATTTGTCAGTTGTACCATTTTTCGGTTTTATAATTGTCCAAGTAGGAAAACACAGCCGTGCTAGCTTCTGATTAAAACGGATTGCTGAATATGGGATGACATTTGTATAAAGTATTTATAACTTATACAAATAACGGCTGATTATCCGGTTGTAGAGTCTGTGCTTTTGCACTAAATATCACTTATCAGGCATTAAAAAATTATGGATTTGTCTAACTTTACTACACTTCAAAACTTAGAAGCTGCCTTTGGTGGCGAATCGATGGCAAATCGTAAGTATCTGTTTTTCGCAGATGTAGCGCGTCAACTTGGGTTTACAGACTTGGCGAAACTTTTTAAAGAAACAGCAGATCAAGAAACTGAACACGCTTTTGCACATTTTAAGTTACTACATCCAGAACTTGTGGTAGAAGATGCAGCTGCTTTAACTGATGAACAAAAGCGGGAAATTGTATCTCGCTGTTTATCTTTGGCAATTGAAGGCGAGACTTACGAATATACTACAATGTATCCAGATTTTGCCGCAGATGCCCAACGCGATCGCGACAATCCAGCAGCTGAAGAATTTCTCAAACAAGCTCAAGAATCTACCGATCATGCCAATACATTTCGAGAAGCTGCTCACCGTTTTGGCTTGTTAAAATTCATCGAAAATTACCACGCCGATCGCTACGCTGAAGCCTTAGAAGTATTAAATGGAGGACAAGCAGCAACTAGAGTTGCTGGTGAAGAACCTAAAACTCGGAAATGGATTTGTAAACAATGCAGCATGATTTACGATCCCGTTGCTGGCGATCCTGATTCGGGAATTGCACCTGGTACACCTTTTGAAGAAATTCCTGAAGACTGGGAATGTCCGATTTGCGGTGCTAGCAAAAAAACCTTTAAACCATTTGAGGAAAAAGTTGCAGCTTAAGACGACAATCAATTAGGCAATCTTTTTTAGCAACTAAACGCGAAGCGTCTTAAAAGATACTTCGCGTTCTTGATTTTTTATACGTACAAATTAAATGCGTAACAGCTGAGGTATAGCACAAGCCTTGGTGATTAGGACATCAACAGACGATAAAACTTAGACACAAAAAGGCTTTTCACCCAGTCCCCAGTCCCCAGTCCCCAGTCCCCAGTCCCCAGTCCCTTGCTATAATTCGTAATTCCTTTAGGAAGTGTAAATCTTCTCAATGCGACGGTCAGGAATCAGCCACATGATTGCGACTAAAACGTACAATGCACAAGCAAACCATGAGTTGACAAAGGCAAGTGCAATTCCCACAGCATAGACAACTACTGATATTTTTCCTTTGAAGTCTTCACCAACTGCGATCGCTAGAGTCGAATCTTTGCCGTGGTGAGAAATCAGGGTGCGGGTAAGAATGAAGTAAGCGATCGCATTCAACAACAACACCGTACCATAAAGGGCAACAGGCATGGCAGCAAAGTGATTCTCGCCCATCCAACCAGTGACGAAGGGGATTAGCGACAACCAAAACAGCAGATGCAAATTCGCCCAAAGGATACGCCCATTAACCTGTCGGACTGCTTGTAGTAGGTGATGGTGATTGTTCCAGTAGATGCCGATATATATAAAACTCAACACATAGCTCAGAAATACTGGGATTAGTGGACGTAGCGCGGCTAAATCGAACCCATGCGGCACTTTGATTTCCAGCACCATGATAGTGATAATGATGGCAATCACCCCATCGCTGAATGCTTCTAATCTCCCTTTTCCCATGTACGCATTCCTTTTCTATTTATTTAAAAGTAAGTTGTGAGACTCTGTACTTTATCGTATCAAGTAGCCACCGTTGATGAAGATTCTCTGCAAGCGCAAAATCAAAATCTTTAATTCTCACTTGCCAATTTCCGCCGTAATTCCCGAATAGCAGCGCTAGTATTGCGCTCGTAGGCAATTTTTAGAGACTCTGTGACTACTTCTGACACATTCATGTTAGGGAAATAACGGCTATTGGTTTCAACAGTGTAGCGATCGCCCTGCAATCTGTAAATTACCAGCTGGTTTTTCCTAAACAACCAAACTTCTGGTACTCGATAAGGTAGGTAGTCATTAACATCGGTGTAGCTGGTGATGTCTATTTCCACCACTAAATCGGGTGATGGATCGACACCCCAATTGATGCGATCTTTACCTGCGATTGCTTCCCAGTTTTCAATATAAAAACAGTAGTCTGGTTCTATACCACTTTTCTGTGGTAGTTCCATTGTGATTGGGGTAAAAGCCTCGTATTCTCGTCCCAAACAATCGAGCAAAACTTTGACTACATCTGCAATTACACTTACTTTAGGCCCATGTTCTGGTAGCGGTGCCATCAAGAGAATTTCTCCATCTCGATATTTAATACGAGGCGAGGAGCGATCGCCTAGTTGTTCATTGAGTGCTTGATAATCTTGCCAGCTTCCAGGTAGGCGTACTACTGCGCCTGGGGGCAAATGGATTGTATCGGGTGTGACAACAGCAAACATAGAACTGAACCTCCACCTCAACTGTAATGCTTTAAATATCAACTGCTGCGACTGAAAAATACAGCAGCTATAACAATGAAACCTAAAAGTGCTATAGGAACCCAGAGATTAGGGACATCCGATAAACTCATAAATGACTTCCAAATAAATATGATATATGAGGCAGATTGCAATAGACAGTTGCTACTTGATAAATCAACTTTTAAGTAAGCCTTCTTTTAACTTCCTCAGCTAGATTTTCTAGTAGTACTTCTACTTGTTCGCCTGTTTTCAAATCTTTGAGCGATGACTTTTGTGTTGCTGCTTCTTCAGAACCAATAATTACGCAAAATTGAATTCCTTGCTTCTCTGCTAATTGAAATTGTTTACCCAAGGGACGCTTATCAAAGTTAGTTATGACGTTAATTCCCGCCTGACGCAGACGTTGAGAAACTTTTAAATAAGTAGGCATTAAATCTTCCTGCATATTCACTACCATCACTTGGGCTGGTGTAGCAGCTAAGGTATTTAGAATACCAGCTTTTAACAAACGACTAATTAAGCGAGTTAAGCCGATAGAAATACCGACACCAGGCATTTTTTCGCCCAAGAAGACCCCGACTAATTCTTCATATCTACCGCCAGAACAAATACTACCTAAAGCTTCATGTCCTAATAGAGTTGTTTCGTAAACTGTACCAGTATAGTAATCAAGACCACGGGCAATGGATAAATCAATACAGAAACGATTTTCGGCAACTCCGAGATTACGCACTCCAGCAATTACCGTTTCTAATTCGCTAACTCCTAAACTCAATTGCTCGGTTTCTGGCAAATTTTGGGCAAGGTGCTTGAGCTTATCTAAGACTTCATCAACGGAACCGTCTATTTTGATAAATTCAATGATTTTTTGCGCCTGCTCGGCTGCAATTCCTTCTTTTTCTAAATCTTGTTTGACTTTACTTTCACCAATTTTTTCTAGAGTGTCAACAATACCAATACAAGATTTTATCTGATTTTCAGCAATACCCAATGATTTAAAGAAACCAGTCAGAACTTTTCGGTTGTTGATGCGAATCAGAAAATCACCAATATTAATTGCTTCAAATATCTCAGTAATAATTGCAGGCATCTGAGCATCATAGAGCAAACTGAGTTCGCGACGCGCAACTACATCAATATCGCACTGGCGGAACTGACGAAAACGCCCATCTTTCGCCCGTTCTCCCCGAAAAACTACATCGGTTTGATAACGAGCAAAGGGAAAGGTTAATTCATTCAGATGACGGGCAATATACGCTGCTAAAGGAACTGTTTGATCGAACTTTAAAGCTCTGGCTTCCGAACCAGTTTCGCCCGATTTATCTCTCTCGGCTTGTCGATTTGGTGGCAATATGGGATTGATTCCATAAATGATATTATCGCCTTGATTACCTTTAGCTTGTAGCACTTCTAAACGTTCTACAGCAGGTGTTTCGATGGGCGTAAATCCATAGCTTTCAAAAACTCTACGGATGATATCTAACAAATATAATTCTAAACGTTTTTCGCTAGGAAGAAATTCTGGAAACCCGCTAGGGGTAGAAAAGTTTATTTTGTCACCTTTGGCCATGCGTATACCTTACTAAGTTGAAATTTGAGATGAGAGTTATATCATGTCTAGTTGATTACTGAAACCCCTGACAGATTTTACTCCTATGTCTATTTTATTCGTTCTTCTTGCACCAATGTACGTTGATAGAGTTGATCGTTCTTAAACCAATGCCAGGTACGGAAACGATAGTTATTGCAAGGACTGAGGTAAATCACCTCATACAAGTAAGCACTCGGAGCCTTCTTAAAAGTAAATCGGAACATAATAGTTGCATCGTCTACTTCCCAAGCATTACCCTTAAGGCGTTCAGTGTCAAACCATACTTTTTTATCTCGATATAAACCAGGAAAATGATGTTCTTCTTGTTTGCCATTAGGCCATTTATAGCGATTTATTTGGTAGTATGAATAAGGAGGGTTTTCAATAAATTTGCAGCTTAAATGAGAAGTATATTTATCTAAAATTTTTCCTTCTGTATCAACTAGTGTATAAGAACCAGACCACTCTCCTTCTTGACGGGCCATTAGGGGCATTTCTATTTTCATGATAGACATGTTAAACTCCTATTTCTATAAGCTTTATTAGAGACTATTATTTTTCTTGTTATGAATTATCTATTATCCCTTCAGTATTCTTAATTATTAAACCACCAGGGGTCACTCATTGAGTTAGTTTTTAATCAAAATAGCTTTTTTTGGCATGAACCGTTTCAGCGCCGCTGCACCCATACGTGACTGTCTCAAACCGGAGAATTTGAAAGCGTTTTTGTCTGCCTCATGCATGATGGCTGTGAGTCCAGCATCGTTGATACTAATAGCACCTGCATCTATCTGGTAGGCAACTTCTAAGGCTTCTGTTTCTGAGGCAAATACAGCAGCACTTAATCAGTGCGGGCACGATTGTTATTATCAGGACTAATATTCCTTCTCGAATAAGTGAGCTACAACTTAATTATGTTCGCATATTATGAGTAGAGAGTGGGGAAGGTTATCAAAGACAGCTTTATTAATCATCGCTGGCGTAAATTCTTTAGATAAACTGGCAAAACCAATACTACACGCTGCCATGACATCGCTGTGGCCGCCAAAAATTGAGAGAGTTTGCGTGGCTAGCGATCGCCTTACGATCTATCCACTTGAGCAAATTTATATCTAGCAACCTTTTTGGCCTTTCTTATCCGTCGAACCCACACCAATTAATGCCGAAATCCTGACTGAAAATTCTGCAATGCAAAATTCTGTTTTTCTTCCAAGCGATGCCTGCGGCGGGCTACGCCTACGCGTTTTTCGTCGGCTTCTAATGTTCCGGTTAAACGGCTGCAAGTAACCTCTGTATCCACACAAATATCTTTCGCCAGTCCCGTCGCCTGCGATCGCTAGTTGACGGTTTTATTGTCCACGCCCTGGCTTGCAATCTGCAAAACCCAACGCCTCTGTGTCGAGAAAACTTGCGATTCTCTTTCAGAGACACTACGTGAACGCCATCTCAATAACTGCTTCGATTGGATATTCAATTTCAGTAGCACGAGCTATTAGAGCGGTACGAATTCGTTCAGGTAAGCATCCTAAAATAACTTCGGCATCATTGGGGGAAAGTTGCTCTTGGAGTTTGGCTTCCATCGCTTTACTACCCTTAGGTTGGAATTTGGACGTTGTAGGTAGGTTCGGTGGCTCTTGTTTAGATATCCTCTTTATCTTCGATCGCGCGTTGCTCATATTCTGTAATGATGCTCTGAATGTCATCTGCGGCAATATCGACTTGTTCAGATTTTGCATAAATAGTCAGCAAAATAATTCCCGTTGCTGTCTTGACATAGTAAATCAGACGATAGCCGCCGCTTTTACCTTTTTGAGTGTCGCTATTTCGGACTCTTAACTTGAAGACCGCATAACCAACCCCAGGTATTTGATCTCCTGGCAACTCTCCCTGTTCAAGTTGTTCGATGACGGGTTGTATATCATTCCGAATACTGCGATACTTCTTGGCAAGAGTGCGTAGATTTCGGTTGAATGTTGGCGAAACTTCAACTTGAATCAAAGGCTGTTCAGTCATTTTCAAGCCCTTCCCAAAGTTGAGCAACTGGGATAGTTTGCCCAGTCATGGCTTCGTGCCAAGCTTGCCGGAAATCTGCTAAGACTTCTGCTTGAGATTGATCGTTTAGAATTTCCTCTTCTGAAATTAGAATAATAACTTCTACGCGACTGTTTTTATCTGTCATGAGAGGATAATCTAAGGTTAGTTGTCCTTGCTCATTAATCGTTGCCATGACTTTAACTGCTTTCATTGCTATTCCAATATGCTAAGTAGTAGTGGTTAGGTTAATGTCCAAGTGTTTTATGAACGAATGGACTTGTTTTGTGAACGAATAGACTTGTGTTCTGAACGAATGGACTTGTTTTGTGAACGAACAGACTTGTGTTCTGAACCAAAACCATCAAAATTCTTCCAGATGCTTTGATTATCGCGGACGAAACTGTGGCAGAGGCGATCGCCTCTAGTAAAATAGATATTTTGAACAAGATGCCAATGCGATGCCAACTCTTGGAGACGCTTTGCGTAGCTTGCTTCTTTAAAGGAGTACGGCGGCAAGCTACGCCATTGGTTACGCTAATCAGTTGCATAGTGACGATCGCATTGGTCACTCCCCATTTTCAAACCACCAAGGGTCATTAGTAGCATTAGTTTTAATCAAAATAGCTTTTTTTCGCATAAATCGTTTCATCGCTGCTGCACCTATGCGTGACTGTCCCAAACCGGAGAATTTGAAGGGGTTTTTCTCTCCCTCATGCATGATGGCGGTGAGTCCAGCATCGTTGATACTAATAGCACCTGCATCTATTTGGTATGCAACTTCTAAGGCTTCTGTTTCTGAGGCAAATACAGCAGCACTTAATCCATAGATTGAGTCATTGGCTAAAGAGATTGCTTCACCTACTACAGAAAAAGGCATGACTGGCATAATCGGGCCAAAAGTCTCTTCGGTCATGACTTTCATGGAATGATTAACTTGGGTAAGCACTGTGGGACGACACCACCAACCCCCACCTAAATCCTCTATTACACCACCGCAGTGAATTACTGCTCCTTTTTCCACTGCATCTAGAAGATGATCGCTAATGATGGCTGCTTGTCTTTCGGCAATAATCGGGCCGATTTCTCCACTTTCGACTGTGGGATAGGCTAGCTCAAGGCGATGTGCTTTGGCTACTAGTTGATGGTAAAACTTTTCAAATATGGAGTCTGCAACGTAAATGCGCTCAATTGAGAGGCATGACTGCCCGGTGTTGACAACAGAACTCCACAAGATTGCTGAGGTTGCTAATTCTAAGTTGGCTGATTCTAAAACGATCGCTGGATCTTTTCCTCCTAATTCCAAAAAAGCTGGAATAAACTGTTTTGCAGCTGCTTGTGCAACTTTTCTCCCTGTGGCTACACTGCCTGTAAAACATACCAAATCTACATTTTCAATTAAAAGAGATCCGGTTGCACCTGCTCCTTCGACAAAAGTTAATACCTCGTGCAGTTTGGGAACGGTGTTGAGTGCTGTAATTAGTGGTGCTACAAAGCGGGGAGTGATTTCACTGGGTTTAACAATGACAGCACAACCTGCCAACAACGCCGGAATGGTATCAATAGTAGACAGTGACAGGGGAAAATTCCACGGGCTAATTACCCCAACTAAGGGATAAGGAACAGATGTTTGTTGCAAGGCAATAAAGGGAATGGCTGTATTTTTTGCCGATTCTTGCAGCAATTCCGGTGCTAACCGACACCAGCGATCGATGCTGGAGAGGAAGGAGTCTATTTCTAATACCGAGGCTGACAATCTTCCTGTATCATTTACCAAAGCTTCCGTGAGGCGATCGCGTCCAGATATTATCGCATCCTTCCACTGCTGTAAAGCTTCAATTCTCCCCTCTAAGCTTAATTTCTGCCAGCGAACTTGTGCCCGGCGCGTCCGCTTACATTGCTGTACCACCAGCCTTGGAGGCGGCGGGATAATTACGTAATCAAATTTGCCAGTTCGGGGATTGCGGACTTCTATTGGTTTTGTCATTTGTCATTTGTCATTTGTTATTACTTCCTAATCCCCAATTTCCATTCCCAAATTCAAATCATCCCCAAGTTGGTGAAGCACTCAATGGTGGTTTGCTGTGTTTGCAGGAAGTGTTTGCGGTCTACTTCTCTTCCAGCATAGTATTAGCAGGGTAAAAGTGTGATTGGCGATCGCGAGTGAAGGTTGATTGCACAACAGGTAACTTGCGATGCTAAAGCGCAGTACGATTTTAAATTAGTGGACATGGAAAATTGAGAGTCATAACAAATGACCAATGACCAATGACCAATGACAAATGACAAATGACCAATGACAAATGACTAATTTAGAGAATCCGATCGCCACCCCAGAGCGATTGCACAAGTTTATCTGTCAATTCCGAGCCAAACATTTGTGCGGCAAATTTATTACCTGGATCGCGTTCAGCACTGATACGGCGGAGCGCTAAATCACGAGCAGCTAAAGCTTCTCGTGCATCTTCTGGCACAGGTTCGGCTGCATCTACCCAAGTTAACCAGCGATCGAGTGTTTCGCGTGCAAGTGTGCGAGTGAGTTCGAGAGTTTCAAAAGTAGGTGCGCCTGTGTAACACAAGCTAACAGGCGATTGAAATAGACGAATATAAGTACTTTTGCTGGTAAATACCTTGAGCCTAGAATCTGACTGTAACTTTAAGAATGTTTGATTAACTGGCTCATAGTAGCGATCGAGATATGCCAAATCGGTTAAAAGCTCAGTTCTGGCAATGTAATCTATATAAAAGAAAATATTTCCATCTGGAAGTGTGCCAAACTCAAAGGCCAAATGAGGAACCTGAATATGGGACTTCAACCAAGTAGTGAGACGCATAGTACCAAAGTTTGATTTTTCCGGGTTTCCCAACCACGAATGCACTAGCCAGTCAATTTCTTCTCCAGAAAAAGCAGTCAGCGAACCTTTCATGTTGCCATCAAGACTGCTATATTGCTGTAAATTTTCTACAGAAGCATCTGGATGTAACTGAAAACGAGCCTCTAATTTTTGGCGGAGTTCCTTTGTAATCTCCCACAACTGCTCAAATACAGCTTTATTATCTAAATCAGTTGGTTGCTGAGTCATGGTTTGAGTTTGCAGTTTTTTTATAAACTTCATATTTAGTTTGACACTTTCCGGTATCTAATTCGTTAGCGATCGGGACTTACGCACAAGTCACGGAAGATCAAACCACAGAGAACGCAGAGAACACAGAGGAATAAGAGTTAGAGAGCTTCAATTATTACTAATAGAAAATCCTCGACGCGTAGGTTTAACATTAGCTAACTCTACCTGAAAGCTTACTTTGTCGTTCATTTCCCCGCTTCTTGCTTCCAAAGTCCACTTACCAGGACGTAAATTCCAAAATAAAGAATTAGGTGAGTTTGTATCTAACTTTTCGCCATTTAACCACCACTCGACTGGTGCAGATTTATTTCCCGCTAGCTTAAATTCGAGTTTTTGCTGCGTTTCTTCACCAGGATAAACTAAAAATAAATCGCCATGATGCGGAGATAAAATTCTCAAACTGGCAGAAGTAAAATTTGATTGCTGTTGTTTTGCTAACCATTCATCATACTCTGGTGGCAAATTGAATTGATGCTCGCGTTCATAATTACTTTTATCTTCAGGATAGAAATATTCCTGCACCACTGAGGTACAATCTGGGGTGGGTCGTAATCCAGAAATTGCACAAACAGGTAATTGCACTAAACCTTCTGGAGATGGAAAACCTGCTGGTTCTTGATGTTCGTGCAGATGTAACATAATTCGATTCCATAAAGGTGCTGCGCCCGTCACACCTGAAACTTGTCGCATCGGTTCGCCGTTGAAGTTGCCTACCCAAGTAGCGACGGTGTAATCTGTAGTGAAGCCAACAGTCCAAGTATCCCGAAAATTGGAAGAAGTGCCAGTTTTAACAGCAACAGGAAAGGGTAAATTTAACACCGAGTCTACACCAAATGCTGTTGCACGAGCATAGCTGTCACTGAGTATGTTAGTGATTAATTGCCAGATTGTGTGATTAAGGAGTGGGGAGTTTGTAGAGACGCGATTCATCGCGTCTGTAGGGATTGGGGAATTGGAAAATGTGCTTACTAAAGGAATTGCCTCTCCTTGTCGTGCTATGGTCAGATAAGCACGGGCTAATTCCCAAAGACTGACTTCGCCACTACCTAGAGTCAAACCTAAACCATAATGTTCTGGAGTTTGATTGAGGTGTTCAAATCCCAGTTGATGCAATCGTTTTAAGAAAGTTTCCACACCTACTTTTTCTAACACCTTTATTGCAGGTACATTTAAAGAATTTGCTAAAGCGATTCGTACCCGCACAGGGCCAAGAAATCTTTCGGTGTAATCTGTGGGGCTGTAAAGTTTCGCGCCGGGAATTGCATAATGGGCGGGTACATCTGCCAAAATGCTGTTTGGGCGAATTAAACCTTTTTCTAAAGCTAATTCATAAACAAAAGGCTTGAGGGTAGAACCTGGTTGACGTAGTGCTTGCACTCCATCATTGCGTCCCAGTTTAGCTTCATTAAAGTAATCAGGTGAACCGACATAAGCCAAAACTTCACCAGTGTGGTTGTCAATCACCAACGCAGCAGCATCATGGACATTGTTAGCGGCTAAAGAAGAAATTATCTGTTGTACCTGTGCTTCCACAAACTGCTGCAAAGGGCGATTTATAGTCGTGCGGATGGGGGAATTTTGTTCTGTTTGCGTTTTATCAAACTGATTGGCTAACCAAAATAAAAAGTGTGGTGCAGCGATAATTCCCCGTTGGCGAGACTGAAACACAACCTTTTCGGTGTGTGTTCGGGTTGCGTTCGTCGCAGACGTTGGCGCAGCCATCGCACCACTAATATACTTTTCCTGTACCATCCGATTAAGGACGTATTTTTGTCGCTGCTTCAGCCGTTCCCAATGCTCGTAAGGATTAAAATATGTAGGATTATTGGGAATAGCAGCCAACAAACTAGCTTGAGCAAGATTCAACTCACTAGCTGGAATGGAAAAATAAGTCTGTGCGGCTGCTTCCACACCATATATATTCCCGCCCATTGGTAGCCGATTGATATATGCAGCCAGAATTTCATCTTTGTTCATCCCTGCTGCTAACCGCCAAGCTAGCCAAATTTCGCTCAGTTTACCAGAGAAGCTGCGCGGCACGGGATCTAACATCCGCGCTAACTGCATAGTAA
>NZ_JAVRCL010000094.1:0-22630 GCF_034530775.1 Nostoc sp. DedSLP04
CTCATGCACGGTTTTGAAGACCAACGGGGTTGGTGACAACTTCGTTGAGTTTAATTACTTTCACGTCTGATTGTTTGCCAGCAAGTAAAGGCTTATATTCTCCATTGAGTACTTTTTGCAATTCTTTAGCCAGACCGACATCATGTAAGCTGACGACTAATTTTAAGTGCCAAGCCTTACGGTGTGGCAGATGTGCCAATGCACCCAATAAAGTCAATAATGCGTTGTTAACTTTGTTTTCATTATTATCGGTGTTTCGGTCAAAATAATTTCCTGTCCGGTAAGCTGATTCTCCGACTGTGTAAGCAGTACCGTTAAAAACTACTCGTCCTGGTACATCTTCCATCTCGGCTGTTGAAATATAGCTCGGCACACGAACCACTTCAAAACCATCGACTAAAAGTTTTAGACTTCCGTAACCGTTATCGAAACCCGCAGGAAAAATTTTTTGCAACGTGTGAATGTTTGACATAAAGACAAAGGTAATACACTTTGAGAAAGTGAAAATTATCTGTTCAGGTAATTTTAGGGAGTAGGGGAGAGAAGAATAAAATAACTACTTCTTTTTTTTCTAATCTCAAGAGCTTATCATAACCCCTTGGGGGCTAAATGGGGTACAAAATGTTAGCAGTCAACTGTACCCCATTTAGCACCTATATAGACCCTATATGGGGGTCAAAATGTCACTAAAGTCCTGAGCTATTGTTGGGGTATATATAGCCCCCATGTAGCCCCCAGAAGGAATTTTTGAAATCTTTTTTATCAACGCAGCAGAAATTAAATTAGATCATCGTTGACTCTTTGATTTATACTTTAATGTCAATTTTTTGTTAAAAAGCAATTCAGTTTTGATCTTTAACTTCTTGCTAACTATGTAACGAGTGGGTTACTACTTGCTTACAGGTTCAGCTTTCTCTACTGAATTATCATTCACACCCAAAGTTAATTCCAAAGGAATTTTTTGGGGATAAGCTTTTACTACTTGCCGATAAACATCATAATTAGTAGGTAGCGTGTTCTGAGTATTACCCACCCCATAGGTCAGTTTGTACTTTATATCTTTGATCAATTCAGGTTTACCTACCTCTTCTTGAGGTCTTTTACGTTGTTCAACTTCATCAACATTTGGTCGCGGCGGTAAAGTAGGCCACCATAAGCCTCGGTCATCTGGGCCGACCACTGCTCCTAGCGGTTTTACTCCATTCCGATTTAGCATCGAAGTAGTAGCAAAGGTTTCAATGCGGGGTCGTGGTTCACTAGTTAGGTTATTGGCATATTTAACTTGCCAGGTGTAACTGGTGAGTGCTGTTGCTTCATACTGTTCAGCAGTAATAGTACTGCAACTAGTTAGTGTCAGTGCCGTTAGTGCAGTTATTATTGAGGGTAAAAATCTCATTTGCATTATCAATTGTGGATATCTTTCACCAATCACTCTTGATCTTGGAAGTATGCCATCATTGCTGCCAAGGCGAAGGTATCGCTGTTGTCGAAAGCACCTGACCTGTTGTTAATCTGATCGCCGTCTGCTCACAATTAGGACATTGGATTTTCAACTGAACAAGCGAAGGACGACCCTTGTATTCTCCCATCACAGGCTCTCCAGTATATTCGCTAATTATTCCCTGTTGACAGTGATAGCACTCGAATATGACACGCCCCACTGAGGAGTTACAATCCAAAAACTGGATATGTTGACAGCATTCTGCCGGTAACTCTTCTTCATCATCGCTCTTTGTCAATTGGCCCTGCTGCTTGGACTGTTGCGGTAATTTAAAATTTTTATTGTCAGTAGAGGCACGTTCAGGTTTACTTTTCTCTAAATGTAGCGGTTTTTCAGCAGCGTTCGTCTTTGATGTTAAAGGAAGTATCACCTCCGCTTTAGTTGGCTGCTCAACTGACGGCGGCTCATCACTTGGAGTAATGTCAGGCTGAGAGGTTGGCTGCTGTTTCTCTACTGATTTATAAGCTACAAGGTCAAGCTTTGTCCTTTGTTCGTTGGGTTTTGGCTGTTGTTTGGGTAGCTTGGGCGATCGCTCTTTTGATTTCATCAGAACTTTTTATGTGGACTTTGGGAAATAAGTTTATTTTAAGCGCCAATTTATTTCACTAAATCGCTTCTCATCGCCAGAATGAAAGTATAGTTAGCTTTTTAGGTAACAAGCAATTTGGAGCATTAGTTTTTCATTACTTTGGTGTAAAACTTGTGAAAATCTTTGCGGTCTACTTAAATTGTCATAGAATCAGTTCATTCTGTAACTAATATATGTTTTTTCATCAAAAATCGCATACTACTAAGAAAATATGATTATCGCAGTTACTAATCAAAAGGGAGGAGTAGCCAAGACAACCTCTACTATCGCACTAAGTGGATTGCTGGCAGAAAGTTCCTCCTGCCTTGTAGTTGACTTTGATCCCCAAGGTAATTTAACTACGGGTCTAGGAATCAAGATTCAGCCAGGGCAGAAGACTGCTTATGAAGTACTTACAGATCGTAAACAGAGAGCATCTGAAACTATTATTGACACCGAGTACGGAATCAAGCTGATTCCGGCTGACATATCTCTAGCATCTGGAGAAAAGCAAATTTTGACCTCGGCAGATAATAGCCGAATCCTGAGAAAGAAATTGAATCCTTTACGGCAAGAATTTGCTCATATCCTCATTGATTGTCCACCTAGCTTAGGGATGTTGACTCTAAATGCACTAATGGCAGCAGATGCAGTCTTGATCCCCGTTCAATGTCAGTTCTTTGCTTTGGAAGGCTTACGACAATTATTGGAAACTATCGAAAGTCTTCGTGATGAAGACACTCACCCCAATTTGCAAATTTTAGGAGTCTTGCCTACAATGGCAGACCGTACACTCACGACCCAAGATGCTCTCAAAACTCTTAAAACTAAACTCCCTGGGGTCAAAATTTTTGAACCAGTTCCTAAGTCTGTTCAGTTTCCAGAGTCTAACTTGGCGCGTCAACCAATTCATCGGTATACCACAGAAAGAAAATTGATTGAACCTTATCAAGAAATCGCCAGAGAAATGGCAGAACAGGAGTAATATGGCGAAGCGGCGCTTGTCAATGGCAGATGAAATGGAATTTCCGAATAAAACCAAACAATTCCTGGACTTAGTAGGAGTTACCAAGAATCCTCAACTTTCGGAAAACGAATCTATTGAACAATCTTTATTAATAACTCAAATTCACCTAGCGGCTCATCAGCCTCGGCGTTATTTTTCAATTCAAGGAATGGAAAGCCTAGTTGCTTCTATCCGTGAACATGGCATCTTGCAGCCACTGCTTGTCCGACCGTTAGAATCCGGTAATTATGAATTGATCGCTGGTGAACGTCGCTACCGTGCTGCTCAAACTCTTGGAATGGAGCAAGTTCCGGTTATTATCCGCCATCTCAATGACCAAGATGCTTTCCAAGTCGCCCTCCTCGAAAATTTGCAACGAGAAGATTTAAATCCGGTTGAGGAAACTGAAGCTATTTTGCAACTGCTATCTATCCGCTTGGAATGCTCTCAAGGAGAAGTTATTTCCTTACTCAATCATATTGCTAACCTCCAAAAGCAAAAAACAGAAACTACGAACAACGTTGTTCGTAACCAATGGGAAATGGTAGAAAAGATATTTTCAGTAATAGGTAGGTTGACTCCAGACAGTTTTCGTAGTCATCGCCTACCTTTACTAAATTTACCTAAAGATGTTCTAGAAACTTTGCGCCAAGGACAACTAGAATATACCAAAGCTCGTATCATCGCTCAATTGAAAGACAAAGATCAGCGACATCAACTTCTAGTGAAAACTATTGAAGAAAATCTTTCAGTTAGAGATATCAAAAGTTACATTCAATCAGTTCAACCTCCTAAGTCTTCTCAGCCGAATATCCTTCCTAATCGGATGAAGTCAGCCTATCAGCGAGTTAAGCAAACTAAAATCTGGGAAGATCCTAATAAAGCAAAAGTTTTAGAGAAGTTGTTAGGGCAAATTGAAGCTTTGTTAGAGTAAAATCTATGGTTTTTTACAACATATTTCACTCTCCTCACCAACCTTTGAGGCGTAGCTTGCATAGCTTGCGCTCGTAGTCATCGTATGGTGAAGCGAAGCAGCATCTTCGACTTTATCATCTACTATTATTGTAATCTCAAAAGAGTATAGTATTTATGTACTAAGATTGAACTGAATTCCAGTATTGTAATAATGTGCGGCATCTGATCATAAACAATGTCCACTCCCTCTAATCTTTCCCCTCAACAAGTAAGCGCCTTTCCTCAACACGAAACAATCACCGGAGTCGTAGAACGCCTAACTTTTTACTCTGCTGAATCGGGTTACACTGTGGCAAGGCTGACCCGTCCCCGTATCAACGAACTGACAACAATTGTCGGCAGCTTTGCTAATATTCAGCCAGGTCAAACTTTACAGCTAACTGGTTTCTGGCGTGATCATCTACAATTTGGGCCACAGTTCCAGGTAGTTAATTATAAAGAAACTAAACCAGCCACTCTCACCGGAATTGAGAAATATTTGGGCAGTGGACTGATCAAAGGTGTTGGCCCAGTCACAGCAAGACGCATTGTTGCCCACTTTGGTTTAGAAACCCTGGACATTATCGAAAACCAAATTGACCGGCTCATTGAAGTTCAAGGTATTGCCAAAAAGCGGATTAAGTTAATTAAAAATGCCTGGGAGACACAGAAAGCCATAAAAGAAGTAATGGTATTTTTGCAAGGGCACGGTGTTTCAACAACATACGCAGTCAAAATTTACAAGCAATATAAGGATGAGGCGATCGCCACTGTTACCAAAAATCCGTACCAGTTAGCAGCCGACATCTACGGTATTGGCTTTCTGACTGCTGACAAGATTGCAAGAAATATTGGAATTGCGCCTGACTCAGAATTTCGTTACCGTGCGGGGATTATCCATTGTCTAAGTGTTGCTGCCGAAGATGGTCACTGTTACCTGCCACAAAGCGAACTGATTGAGTCGGTAATCAAACTGCTGACAACCGAATCTCATCAGCCCACAGAAGAAGCGGTTGCGATGATTATTAAAGATATGGCTCTCGCAGATGACCTGATTAGAGAGCGGGATGAAGAGAAAACACTACTTTGCTACAAGCCAACTTACTTCCATACGGAACAGAATTTAGCTCAACTGATACGCCAACGCTTAGAAAAGCCTGTTGATACTGACATTGAGCGCGTGCGTGATTGGATTGACCGCTTTACTGTTAGCCGGAAAATTCAGCTTTCAGAACAGCAACGCCGAGCTGTAGAAACAGCAGCCTACTCCAAGATCATGATCCTCACTGGTGGCCCTGGGGTTGGAAAGACCTTTACTACCCACACCATTGTTAGCCTGTGGAAAGCAATGGGTAAATCTATTGCTCTTGCTGCACCAACTGGACGGGCTGCTCAACGCTTAGGTGAAATGACTGGACTTGAAGCAAAAACTATACATCGCCTGTTGGAATTTGACCCGCGCTCAAGGGGTTTCAAGCGCGATAGCGAAAATCCTTTACCCCACACGGCAATTATCGCTGATGAAGCTTCGATGCTTGATTTATTTCTGGCTTACTCCTTGGTTAAAGCAGTATTGGCTGGCGCTCTATTGTTGTTAGTGGGTGACATTGACCAGTTACCATCTGTAGGGCCAGGTCAAATACTAGCTGACTTGATCAATTCGGGGCGAGTTCCGGTGGTGCGTTTAACCCAGGTATTTCGCCAAGCCCAAACAAGTGCAATTATCACTGCTGCCCACCAAATTAATAGAGGAATTTATCCGACAATAGAGCCAATAAGAGATAATCCTGTGTCTGATTGTCTTTGGCACGGCGGCGGTCATCAGCCTGAACATGGAGTACAAGCAATCTGTGAATTGATCGCTGATTTCATTCCCCGCTTAGGTTTTAATCCGGCTACTGATGTCCAAGTGCTTTGCCCGATGACACGGGGAGTAATCGGGACTCGTAACCTGAACACAGTATTGCAGCAATTGATCAACCCACCCAGCCCTAACAAGGTGGAGATTAATAGAGGTGGGAATTTGTTACGCGAGGGCGATCGCATTATCCAGTTGACCAACGACTACAACCGCGAAGTCTTCAACGGCGACTTAGGAATTATCCTCACCATTGATACTGTAGAGCAGGAAGTTACAGTGCAGTATGGTGAGCGGACTGTGGTTTACGATTACGCAGACTTGAATGAAATTGCGCTAGCGTGGTGCGTGACTATTCATAAAAGCCAGGGGTCAGAATATCCAGTGGTGATTCTGCCAATCTATATGCAGCACTATATGATGTTGACCCGGAACCTGTTTTACACCGGGCTAACCCGTGCTAAGAAGTTAGCGATCGTGGTTGGAGCGAAAAAAGCGATATCTCTAGCGGTGCGCTCTACCGATGACCAAAAGCGCTACACACGTTTACAGCAGAGGTTACTTCAGGCAGGACTGAATTGTTAAAATAAAAAATTTTATTGAATTATTTGATTTATACTTTTAAATCCCCAGGTAAAAAAAAGCCGAAAAGTTTGTATGTCCAGCCTCAGTTCGGACATGGTTTGCATTTTTTTCATTTTTTGAACTTTACTAATGATGATAAAAAACTTAGAATTTTTTGGAATTATTTTTCTTCGTTAGGATACCAACCTGCCGGAATGACTTCAAAATTCCAAACATCTTTGAAGACGTATACGCGTCCAATCATTTCCGATGGGGAAAGCAAATTTTTGTCGCCTTGCTTCCAATCTTTTTTATCAACTGTTCCCATAACTACATAGTTATTGCCTACAATTTGAGGATTTGTTTGGACAAAAGTAGCAGCCATCAATAGTTCAATTTCCTGTTTTTTAGCAATAATTAAATCGCAGCTTGGGCAATATTTACACTGTTTGTTTAGTAAAAATAGCTGTTTAGGTTCAATGTGGATTACCAAAGGGAACTTGCGTAACTTAGTTTTACTATCACATTTGGGGCATTTAGTGAACGCACAATCACTATAAGGATTGAGAAAAAAGCGATGCCGCTTTTTAATTGTTTTATCTAGATTTTTATTAACGCTATTGTTGACCATGCTACGATGAAAGCTTGATTAACTACATTTGGTTTTGTAACATAAGGTTAACTATAACAAGCGTGAAGAATTAACACTTACTCCTAACTAAAAATAGTGAGACATCTAGTACTCTTTCGTTTTAACAATCCTAATGGCATCAAACCGATAGTTGCCGATGTACAACTTAACAGCCTGGGTAGGTGTGAAGTCTTTTTTATCCATAATTGCTTTGTCCACAAGAATTTCATCAATCTCTCGCGGAGCGCTTGCCAAGGCTATTATTAATTTTTTGAGAGTAGAAAAGACCCAGATTAAATGTCTGGGTCTTTAAGGTTGGGAATTATCCCAAGATTTCAATCACAGCCGCTAGAATAGCTGGCGCTTTGCCTGAAACCGGAATGAATACCCGTTTTTGCCAGTTGATGATCTCGGTGAAGCAACCCACAGCTAAAAGTCGCTCTGCCAGTGAGACAGCATTAACTAGTTCTATGCGAGGTTCATTAGCAATGAAAGAACGTCGCAAGGTTACACCACCCGGCAACTGCTGTGTATATCTCTCGTTGAGTACCAGCTTCACAAGTTCTTCTGGAGAAAGCAGCTGGTTCCTGAGTCCAAGTTGTTCGCGCACGGTTTGAATATCATTAGCATTGACCACACGACCGAGAATCTTTTGTCCATCGCTGGTTTGTAGTCGGAATACTCGACTATTCTGCTGTGGTAGTATTTTCCAGATAGGCAATAAAATACCAGTCACTAAATGCAGGTAATCGGTGGTGAACTTGGGCAGTGTGTCTACTTCAGTAGACCATGCCGCAACAAAGGTATCAGCCGAAACCTGCCGCCAAGTGGACGATTCAAAATCTTTGACTGGCACACGGGTTTCTTTCTGTGGGCGAATGAGCAACATCCTCGAAATAACGCCACCATCAGAGTCGAACGTGCTGTGAGTTGGGATTGCCACTGCCGCATTTCTAGACTTCTCATTTATCATGAGTTTTCCCTGGTGCATACTGACAAGCTCAATCATCTCGTCAGCAGTTTTGATGTTGTTTTTCTGGAGTCGCTCTACCTTGAGGTAATTCGTTATACTACCAGTACCAGGGTGAGTATATACTGGTTCTTGGCCTTCGATGGTGAATTTCTCAGCCCGGAGTGTCTCTACACCCATCTCGTAGACCCCTGCTGCGATCGCTGCTTCAATCTGCTGACTTAGCAATAACTCAAAACGCTCGAAAATGATGTTTTGCATATCGATGCGTAAAGCCAACAGGCGATTGAGGAATTGCCGCAAGGGAGGCAAGTCGATTTTCATCCCGCCTTCGTGAGAGGTTAAGCTAAGTCCAGTCATTTGCTCGAACTTTCCTAAAGGCACTTCATAAAATCGACCTTGGTATATTTGCCTGAATAACTCATACAGGGCGTGTTCTGCATAATTTGACTCCAGATTATCCTTAGCTTCAAATATCCCATTGCCACCTGTTTGCCGTTGACCACGAGTAAGAGCGCCCAAGCTATCCAGCCTTCGGGCAATGGTTGAGATAAAGCGGCGTTCACCGATGACGTTAGTGGTTACAGGTCTGAACACGGGTGCTGATGCTTGGTTTGTGCGATGCGATCGCCCAAGCCCTTGAATTGCATTGTCTGCCCTCCATCCAGCTTCCAACAAATAATGCGATCGCCGCCGACGATTCGCAGCATTTAGATCGGCATGATAACTTCTGCCTGTGCCACCAGCGTCACTGAAGATGAGAATTTGTTTGTCACCCTGCATAAACGCAGCAGTCTCAGCAATATTCGCGCCACCACCGCGTGAATCCACAAACAAACGTCCAGATTCATCTTTTAACACCCGTTTGCTACGACCTGTAACTTCAGCCACTTGCTTGTGACCAAAATGCCACAGCAATTGTTCTAATGCACCAGGGATTGGATCAAGACATGCTAACTTATCGACTAAGGCATCTCTCAAAGCTACAGCTTCTTGTGAAATAACTGGAGAGCCATCAGCGTCAAAGACCGGCTCGGATCTTTCTTCTCCATCAGCACTTGAATGAATAGAATGCAGATGAACAGGGAAAGCACTCATCAAGTAGTCCATGACATATTCTCGTGGGGTCAAGTCAAGATTGAGATCCTTCCATTCGGAAGCCGGAACTTCATCAAGTCGTCGTTTCAAAAGTTCTTCATTAGTCGAAACTATTTGAATGACAATTGCAAGACCTTGGGCTAAATCCTGCTCAATCGCTTTGATCAGGGTAGGGCATTTCATCCCGGTCAGCAGATGATTGAAGAATCTTTGCTTATGCGACTCAAACTGCGACACCGCGCTCATCTTTGCAGCACGGTTGTAAGTCTTGTCACCAGAGATATTACAAGCTTCCAGGGCTTTATCTAAATTATGGTGAATAACACCAAAAGCATCAGAATAGCTGTTATAATTCCGTTCCTGCGTCGGCGTTAAATCAATGTAGAGAGTTTGATACTCAATTCCCTCGAATGAAAGGCTCCGCGCCAGATACAGCCCCAAAGCCTTGAGATCCCTGGCTACCACTTCCATCGCGGCGATACCACCGCCCTCAATGGATTCCACAAAATCCTCACGGGAGGTAAACGGGAAATCCCCAGTCTGCCAAAGCCCCAGACGATTTGCATAAGATAGGTTAGAAACCTTCGTCGCTCCAGTAGCAGAAACGTAGATAACCCGTGCCTGCGGTAATGCGTTTTGCAACCTCAGCCCAACAATACCTTGCTGGGATGCTGCAACCATACCGAGTTTGCCCTCTTGCGCCATTGCGTTACCCATCGCGTGACACTCATCAAATGCGATCGCTCCGTCAAAGTCCTTACCTGCCCATTCAACGATTTGCTTGAGCCGACTTTTACCGTTCTTTTGAGAGCGCAGAGTTGAGTAGGTGCAGAACAGAATGCCTTGGGTGAAAGGGATGGGATCGCCAAGTTTGATGTTACCCAGGTCAATGATATCTTTCTCACTACCTCCGAGCGCACACCAGTCTCTACGGGCATCTTCAATTAAGGCAGAACTTTTGGATACCCAGATTGCTTTTCTTCGCCCCTGACACCAATTGTCGAGGATGATTCCTGCACATTGTCTACCCTTACCAGCACCCGTCCCATCGCCTAAGAACCAGCCTAGACGAAATTTTACGGCATTTTCTTCGCCAGTTGCCGCTACAGTCACATTATCCCATGAATCATCCACAATATAAGACCCAGACAGAAATTCACAGTGCGCCTGACCTGCGTAAATAACGCTCTCAAGCTGTGCCTCTGACAAATTGCCTTGTGTGATAATCTTGCTAGGAAGATGCGGTTTGTAAGTGGGTGGTGGTGGCGAGACAAGTGCTAGGGCTGCACTCTCACAAAGCAGTGAGGGATGAGGTAAAGCATCTTTAATTCTGATTCGCTGTGGGCGATAGGTTTCATATAAAGTATCTTTGAGTCCTTCTGTAGCAGACCATTCGACGACTTCGTATTCCAGAATAACCACATCTGGAATTGAAGAAAGTGTTTCTGCTTGAGCTACCACAGAGCGTTTTGGCAATTGAACAACAATTGCCTTCGCCACAGTAGCTTTGATATCTGAGCGTTCCCACGAAGATCGCTGTGGCAATTGCTGAATCAGTGCCAGTATTTCAGGCAGATTTAAAGTTTCAGTAATGCAAGGTATTTCGCTGGAGTCAGCCGGAACTTTGTCGATCACTGTAATCCGAGTGTCAATCTGTGTACCATGTTTTGAGTACACCTTGCCGTTAACTCCAACAGACAGTAGAACTCGTGCTTTCGAGTGCCACTTAACAAAAGTCTCTCGCCAAGTAGGATTATTGGGAGAGAACCAATTGGCTGTAACTGTTATTAGTCGTCCACCATCAACCAGTCTTTGCAATGCCGAGTTGATGTGGCGAGGAGTTGCGTCGGGGTTGCGACTGTTGATTTTGGGAGATGCAGAGAAAGGTGGATTCATCAGCACAACTGAGGGCTGAGTTTGCCCTGCCAGATAGTCGTTAATTTGTTCCGCGTTTACTGAGAATAATGGTGTGCCAGGGAACAGCCGACGCAGAATCTTACTTCTATCGGGTGCAAGCTCGTTGAGCATCAGACTTGCACTGTGCAATTTAGCCATTTGTGCCAATAGGCCAGTTCCGGCACTTGGCTCCAGCACCAAATCAGTAGCTTGTATAAATCCTGCTTTGGCTACCAGATAAGTAAGCGGCAGAGGGGTGGAGAATTGCTGAAGCTGTACTGATTCTTCACTACGGCGAGTATGCGTCGGGCAGAGGGCTGTTAATTCTTCTAATTGTTGCACAACCACTTGAGGTTGTTGTGATAAAATCTTAATTCCCAGATGACGCAGATATAATATTTGCGCCACTTCAATAGCTTCGTAAGCGTCTTTCCACTGCCACACACCGGACGCAGCAGTGCCTAGAAAGTAACGATTCATCTGGGAAGAAACAGTTTTTGTAGAGAGAGGGCGATTATCTGTTAAAACTTTTGCAAGCTCTTGGGCAACATTAATAACTGACTGCCCATAATCGATTACTGTTTGCAAATCGAATAAAGAACCTTGAGTGAAAAGTTGCTGTACCATTGCATCACTCACAATATTATTTTTTCACTTTTGCTATGGCGAAGCCTTTCTCTTATTAATAAATGAGGCAATTACTTGCCTCATTTGAACTTTTAAACTTTCAAACATTTATTCTTCAACGAGCTTGCGCTTGCTTGAAGAATTTACATCAGTCTTTTTAGTTTTTGGCGACTTGTTGGCAGGATTGTTAGCTTTGTTTGAACGAGTAGTACGTTTTGGTTGTGATGAAATTTCTTTAACTGGAGGCAGTAATCTTAATATAGGGAATGAGATAATAACTGCTTCGTTACTGGTACGATGAACAATTTCATCCTCTAACGTCCAAGGATCTGGCAATTTTTCAAAAGTACGAGCTTGTGTTGTGATTACTTCTGATACTGATGGGATTGTAGAAGTGGCTATATTTAGATTGCTAACCGAAACCACATTATTAGTGTAAGCAGCCGATACAAATAGTCCGTTAATGAACTGGAACATAACGAGACTAACAAATGCCCAAAAGATAGCTACGATTGCCAAGGTGAGTAGAGATTGCATATCCATGATTATTCCTCAACTAAGTAATTGTATTTTTCAATTGATTTACGCAAAGCGTTCTTAAGCCTTGTCCAAATGTGAAGCGAATTTGAACATATCCTCTCTTCAAGAGAGGACTTCACTCTAAATTGAGCGTAGCTTATCTTTGATTTAACTCCAGCAAAGTTCTCCGTCATTTTAAAGTTTATTTATAATAAAAACCAAACTTTAGTATTTACCTATTTGAAGATTTCAAGTATTATATTTATAAAATTTTTTGACAAAGATAAATATTTGGTGAAGTCTATGGTTAAGATTTGATTTGTTAGCTAATTCTTGAGATAAGACATTCTATTCAAACGAAAAAGAAAAGTAGTCGCTACAATTAATTGAAAGTATGCCCAGTCCAACTACCGACTTAGTGCGCTCCTACCTCAAAGAAATCGGACGCTACCCTCTGCTAACTCCTGAGCAAGAAATTACAAATGCTAGGCTTGTACAGCAGATGATGGCGATTGAGCAGCAACGGCAAGCGATGTCTACGACGGGCTACGCCTACGCACTTCAACTAAACCGAGAACCAACTGCAAGAGAATTAGCTACCTCACTTGGGCAAAGCGAAGCTGAAGTGGAGTTAATTCTTCATCAAGGGGAACGAGCAAAGCAGAAAATGGTGACTGCTAACCTACGGCTGGTGGTGGCGATCGCTAAAAAGTACCAGAACCGAAACTTAGAATTTCTTGATCTGATCCAAGAAGGTACACTCGGTTTATACCGTGGCGTTGAAAAGTTTGATCCAAACAAGGGCTACAAACTTTCAACTTATGCTTATTGGTGGGTTACTCAATCAATCACACGTGCCATCGCAGAACAATCACGAACTATTCGTTTGCCGATTCATATCAACGAAAAACTGAATAAAATCAAGAAAATACAACGCGAATTATCCCAGTCGTTGGGTCGAAAACCAACTGTAGTAGAAATTGCTGAAGAATTAAAGGTTAAACCAGAGCAGGTTCGAGAATATATTCAAGCAGACCGAAGGTTAGTTTCGCTAGAAATGCGTGTTGGGAATGAACAAGAAACAGAATTAAGCGAACTTTTAGCTGACGAAAAGATTTCCCCTTTGGAAGAATTAAATTCTTCACTGATGCGGCAGAATATTAAAGAGTTGCTAGCATCCTTAGCTCCAATACAACGAGAAGTACTAACTCTACGTTTCGGGCTAGAAAATGACCATCAACTGAGCCTAACTCAAATTGGAGAACGCCTTAACTTAAGCCGAGAAAGAATTCGCCAGCTTGAACATAAAGCACTCTCTATTCTTCGCCGTCAAAAAAGTGATATTAAGGAGTATCTTAATTAATTAGAATGATTTCCACCTCTACTATCATCACGGACGTAAAGGTAATATTTCCCCAGAGCAATTATCCTTGTTTTAATTATGAAGATGATGCTCTGGCTATACTATTAGTCAAAAACAAGAAACTATATTTATAAATAGCAACTTAAAAAACTAATCAATGTCCAGCAAAACTATTGAAGTCCGAGAGTACACCGTTAGAGCGCACAAGCGGGAAATTCACACTCGCGTTTTTAACTTTGTGTGTAAGCAATGTGAACAACCCACACAACGAGAAACTTTTGGTGTGCGACCTCTATATTGTGAAAGATGTCGTCCGCCACAAGCACCCAAGAAATCAGTAGTCCCTCTCAAGAAGAGAAAACCCAGAGCTATGAATTACTTGAGTGGTAAAGACATAGCTGGATGATTTGTTGTCTCAAGGTCAAGAGGGAGCGCACGAAAGTGAGTGAAGCAGTGCGCTCATTCGCCCAACCTAACTCAAACTGGTAAAAAGTAACTCTAATGTTTAGGAATCATTCAGGAGGTGCAAACTGTGCAAAGACCTCGGCCCCTGTCAGGTTATTAGTTTCATTGGCAAAACAGTAATATTTGGGCTTTTCATCAATGAATACCTGATGATCGAAAACAAGACCTTCAGAACTATCGAATAGTCCAACAGGCATGAAATACTGGTTATTTTGTTTTAATCTATAAAAGAGATGGCTACCACACTGCTTACAGAATCCACGTTCTGCCCACTGTGACGATTGATAAAGCCCAATATTTTCTTCACCAGAGAAGCTAACATCACTTTTATCCCTTGTCCAGTTTTCCGACTTGAATCAATTTCATTCATGGATATTGGATTTAAGTGGGATATCGGCTCAAGGAGAAATAAAGGCAGTTTAAGCGTAAGCTAAAAATAAAAGACTTGGGTGCTATGTCGATTCCAGAAATTTCTGAAGCAATAATCCGTCATAACTCCAACGCTTCATCCTACAGTCGTGGTGAAGAATATTACCGCAGGGGTGCAATCGCCGATCTCAAAAAACGAGGTAATCTGATTCAAGCAGAGGTAGAAGGTGGCGAAATTACACCATATCAAGTCAGTATTCGTTTTGATGCAGGTGGAATTACCTCAGCAAGTTGTACCTGTCCTTATGATTATGATGGTTGGTGCAAACATATCGTTGCCACCTTATTAAGCTGTTCGCGTCAATCAGATAGGATTGAAGAACGTCCAACGCTAGAACAATTATTAAATCGCCTAGATTTTCTTCAAACTCAGCGATTATTACAAGAACTGGTGGATAATCGACCAGAACTAATTGATGATATTGATGAGTTTGTAAGTTTGATAGACTTGCCAAAACCAAAAACCAAACAGTCTTCTACCCGTCAAAGCAAAATTGATACATCACCTTTCCGCTCTCATGTCTTGCGAATTTTGCGGGATGGATTGAAAGAATTAGAGTATGGTTCAGAAGAAGACCCATTTACAGATGATTTACTGGCTGTAATTGAGAAAGCGCGGGAGTTGGCAGAAAATGGAGATGGCAATAATGCGATTGCAATTCTCGAAACTATTACCGAAACTTATGCCCAAGAATGGGACGAGTTACTAGATTACGGTGGAGACAGTTATTCCATCGCAGAACCTCTTGATAGCGCGTGGACAGAAGCAATTTTGTGTGCAGAAATGTCTACAGGAGAAATAGTAGATTTGCAGTTGATGTTGGAATCCTGGCAAGACGAAATTAGTGCAGACTTTAGTATGAGTTTAGAAGCATTGCGTCAAGGTTGGGATTATGAACCACTGCAACAAATTATGCAAGGAGATGATACCGCAGAACTTTGGGAAAATGAACGACCAAGCTTTGCTGATGATTTAGCATTAATTCGCTTGCAAATTCTTGAACGTCAAAATCGTTACACAGAGTATTTAAATCTAGCTTTAGCAGAAGAAATGACTCTGCAATACCTAACGCAATTAGCAGCTTTGGGAAGAGTAGAAGAAGCCATGTCTGCGGCTAAAATCCTGATGGAAAAAGCAGAAGAGGGTTTTGCCCTGGCAAAAATATTGCGGGAAGATGGGTATTTGGTTGAAGCATTGGAAATATGCCTTGCTGGTATCAATTTAACAGGTAACTGTTTATATGAATTTGCTACTTGGACAAGTGATTTAGCCCAAGGATTAGAAGATAATGCCACTGCGTTAACTGCCAGCATCATTGCTTTTAAAATCAGACCATCGTTTCGATACTATGGTAAAATTCAAGACTATGCAGGAGAAACTTGGTTGACGCTCAAACAAGATTTACTGCAAACACTACGAGATCAGCCAGATTGGGGAATAAAAGAAGCTCAAGTCGATATTTTCCTCCATGAAGGATTAATTGATGATGCAATTAAAACAGTAGAAAGAGATACTTACTATGATTCAGAACTGGTTCATCGAGTCATGGATGCAGCAGTTTCCCATCGTCCAGATTGGGTAATTGATAACGCTCGCATCCGGGCAGAACCAATTATGGAACAAGGAAAAGCTGACCGTTATGACGCTGCGGTTAATTGGCTCAAAAAAGTAAAAGCTGCGTATCTTCACCTTGGACAAAAAGCTGAATGGTCTGCTTATCGCTCACAACTAGAAGCGGCTCATGGACGCAAACGTAAATTAATGGAATTATTTAAAGAACTGAATAAATAATATGACTATTTTTGAGCCTAATTCCACAATACAACAAGCACTACTCGCAAGGAAATATTTCGAGTTACATTCTTCCATACAAAAAATTATTCAGTTATTTTCGGTAATTTATGCACCGATAGACAAAAATTCATTTGTAAGTTGTCTTAGTAAAATTAACGCTTTAGATGAAAACAATAAACCTTGGGTTACTAAAACCCTCAGTCACCAAATTGATAAATTGTTAAAAGCAGGCTTGTTAATACAGGAAAACAGGCAAGGTGCTGAATGTCATCCGTTACTTACAGAAATTGCTACTCGCCATGCTGTACAAACCGGACAGTTTGAAATCCTGGTGACAGCAGTAGAGGAGAAGCTACCAATACGTACTCACTGGAACAGAGATTCTCGGATATTCTACAGCTTACGCCAGTGTATCAGAGAAATTCGCATTGGTATTTATCGCCAAGACCTTAGTTTTATTAATCAGCAAATTGAAGATTACCAGAAGTACAGTGATAGTGAAGAAAAAATAATAATAGAAAATATCTTTGAGCAGATATACAATAATCCATTTGATGCAGATTGGTTTAAGACCCTTCCACTTGGATTATATGAAAGTGGTATATCCAGTATCCTCTTCAATTCAGCCTTAAAATTATCCGCTTCGGAAGATGCGTTGATGCTGCTAGAAGAAGAATGCTCTGACAGTGAAAAACATTGCTCAGATTATCTACATCTGATTTTGACAGAACAACTGTTGTTACAGGGTTGTACCCAAGAAGCACAAGAAAGTCTGGAGCGTGTATCAAATGACTATCAAAATAACGCCGGCGTTTTTTGGGGTTGGTTAAGTTTTCTGCGGGGTGAAAATGAACAAGCGATAAAATATTATACAGATGCCCTGAAAGCGATCAAAAAGGCTACAGGCAAACGGCAAATATATTTCAATACAATTGGGGGCTTATTTTTTATCCTCGCACTTTTAAAAGATGGTTCAGTGCAACGCCTCAAAGAAGCAGAAGAGTATACCAGTTTGATGTCCCGTCAAGGGGATCATTGGCTCAAATTCACTTATGGCAGACTGAACATGGTACTACAAGTTCACCTTGGTGATATTACCCAAAAACAATTTGTAGTCAGTGGTCATATTTCTTCCGTGGAAGAAGAAAATAGCTTACAAACATTGTTTTGTTCGCTATGCCTTTACTGGATGGATGCCCAGAGTGCTAAAAAACGCTTACCTAATTTACTAGAACCATTGTATCGGCGATCGCTCGCCTCCGGTTATCACTGGCTGGCAATGGAAACCGCAGAACTCCTATCCCGACTCAAACCAAGTAGTAACTATCAAAAAGAAGCAGAGGTACTGCGAGAAGATAGCAATGTCCAAACCATCGTAGACTTAATTCGACCCCAAGAGGCTTGGGAAATGTGCCTCAATGCCCTGGCAAATCTTCACTCAAGACCACAAACATCCCTAAAACCAGAATCTGAACTGCGTTTAGCATGGTTCATAACCTTCTATCCCAGCAGATGTGTCTTACAACCAAAGGAACAAAAAGTTAATGCCAAAGGAGAATGGAGTAAAGGTCGCCCCATAGCCCTCAAGCGTCTAAGCAGTGCATTATCTGAGTTTGATTACATCACCCCCCAAGATATGCGGGTATGTAGTTGTATTGAGGCATATAGTGATGGCTATTACGGCAAAGTTGATTATACCTTCGGTGAAAAAGCTATCTCTGCTTTAATTGGACACCCGTTGGTTTTTTGGGAAGATACACCTAATATCCGTGTAGAAATTGTCAAGGGAGAACCAGAACTACTGGTTAAAAAAGAAAAACTTGGCCGTCTCACTTTGGAATTTTCTCCCAAATTACCAGAATCACAAAATATTCTGCACATCAAAGAAACTCCAACCCGCATCAAAGTCATTGAAATTACTGCCGAACACAGACGCATTGCAGAGATTATTGGTATAGATAATAAATTAAATGTGCCTGCCTTCGCAGAGAAACAAGTTTTAGCAGCCATTAATGCCGTCTCTGGCATCGTTACCGTACATTCTGACATTGGTGGCGGTTTAGAAGGTGCAGAAGAAGTACCCGCCCAGACTCTACCCCATATTCATCTTTTACCTGCCAATGCCGGCTTGAAAATTAGCCTTTTGTCGCGTCCCTTTGCCCAAGGTGGCCCCTACTATCGTCCTGGTACAGGTGGTGAAACTGTAATTGCCGAGATTGACGGTAAACGTCTCCAAACCAGACGAAATCTGTTTGAAGAAAAGCAACTTGCCGCCTATGCTATAGCCGCTTGCGCCACCTTGACTCAAATTGAAGAACAAGATGGTGAATGGATTATAGACGATCCAGAAGACTGTTTAGAACTGCTGCTAGAACTGCAAACGCTGGGAAATAACGTAGTCATCGAATGGCCACAAGGAGAAAAACTGCGTGTTAGCCACAATGCCGACTTGAAAGACTTTAATTTATCAATTCAACGTCAGCAAGACTGGTTTGCAGCCACTGGGGAATTGAAATTGAATAACGACCTAGTGCTGGATATGCAACAACTACTAGAACTATTAGAGAAAACCCCCAGCCGTTTTATTCCCCTTGGTGATGGTCAATTTTTGGCTTTAACTCAAGCTTTTCGGAAACGCCTCGACGAATTGCGGATGTTTTCGGAAAAACATAGTTCATGTATTCGTTTTCACCCCTTGGCAACATTAGGATTAGAAGATTTTGTCGATGAGGTAGGTAAAGTAAAAGCAGATAAACACTGGAAAACACATAGAGAGCGTCTCCATGAGGTGAAAAACCTCCAGCCGGAACTGCCATCTACCCTTCAAGCAGAACTACGTGACTACCAAATGGAAGGCTTCTGTTGGCTGGCGCGGCTAGCACATTGGGGTGTGGGCGCTTGTTTAGCAGACCAAATGGGACTCGGTAAGACCTTGCAGGCATTGGCGGTCATTCTCAGAAATGCCCATGAGGGGCCAACCCTAATAATTGCGCCGACTTCCGTGTGCATGAATTGGGTGAGTGAAGCGCAGAAGTTTGCCCCAACTCTGAATATTATTCAATTTTCTGGTGCTAACCGCCAAAAATTATTAGATGGTTTACAACCATTAGATATGTTGGTGTGCAGTTATGGTTTATTACAGCAAGAAGAAGTAGCGCAAATGCTTTCTGGTGTACAGTGGCAAACAATTGTCCTAGATGAAGCCCAGGCGATTAAAAATATGACTACTAAACGTTCTCAGGCAGCCATGAACCTAAAATCTAATTTTAAGTTGTTGACTACTGGGACTCCCATTGAAAATCACCTGGGTGAATTGTGGAATTTGTTCCGCTTTATTAATCCTGGGTTATTGGGTTCTTTTGAAAGCTTCAATCAACGATTTGCTACCCCCATTGAAAAATATCAGGATAAACTTGCACGTAATAAACTCAAAAAACTGATTCAACCATTTCTGTCGCGGCGCACAAAAAATCAAGTACTAGAAGAGTTGCCATCTCGTACCGAAATTCTGCTTCATGTGGAATTAAGTCGAGAGGAAAAGGCATTCTATGAAGCGTTGCGCCGTCAGTCCATATCTAAACTTACCGAAAGTGATGCAGAAGCAGGAAAGAAACATTTACAGGTTTTGGCTGAGATTATGAAACTGCGTCGTGCTTGCTGTAATCCGAGTTTGGTTATGCCTGATACGGAATTATCTAGTTCCAAGTTGCAACTTTTTGGTGAAGTATTGGGTGAACTGCTGGAAAATCGTCATAAAGCGTTAGTGTTTAGTCAGTTTGTTGACCATTTGCACATCATCCGCGATTACCTCGAACAGCAAGGTATTAATTATCAATATCTAGATGGCAGTACTTCAGTGGCAGAGCGCAAAAAACGGGTCGATGCATTCCAAGCTGGTTCAGGGGATGTCTTTCTGATTAGTCTCAAAGCCGGGGGTACAGGACTTAATCTGACTGCGGCTGATTATGTCATCCATACAGACCCTTGGTGGAATCCTGCTGTAGAAGACCAAGCTTCAGACCGCGCCCATCGGATTGGGCAACAACGTCCGGTGACGATTTATCGTCTAGTTGCAAAAGATACTATTGAAGAAAAGATTGTGCAATTGCATCACCAAAAGCGAGATTTGGCAGACAGCCTCTTGGAAGGTGCTGATATCAGTGGCAAGATTTCGACAGAAGCCTTGTTACAGTTGATTAGTGAAGGATAAGCTGTCCTGCTTATATAATTTTAGATTTTTGATTTCCTGATTGCACAAGTTCAAGATTAACTCAACTCTAATCAACTATGCCCAAGACTTGGAACTTAAAGGTAGATAGCTATTTTCAAGCCAACCCCAATTGCATCATCGCCACCGCCCATGTAGACAGCTTCCCGATAGACCTCCCCCTAGAACCGAACATCCGCGAACCAAACCGTAAAAGCGCGACCTACAGACAAATGTTCGATTCACTGACCACCGAACCTGCAAAATTCTTCTCTCGCCACAGTGGAATCGTTCTGTCAGCTAATATTGCTAAACCTGTCAAGAACAAAACTGAACTGGAGCTAGAAATTTTAGAAGCAAACGAGGGCGGTAGCGATGGGATTATCAACGGAGGGCATACGGTTTTAGCTTTTGAGCAAGCTAAAAATTACAAATACGACCTAACCGAAGCCAGAGTAAAAGTTACGATTCACATCGGGCTGACTGAAGAATCAGCTAAAGATATAGCCCTAGCCTCCAACACTACAACGCCAGTAGATTCTCGCTCCAAAGTCAATGCCAGAGGTGATTACAAATTTATCAAGCAGTATTTAGCCCAGTTAGAGAGAGCAGAAAATAGAAAATTTCGCATCGCTTATTACCAAAACCAAAGCGGCGCTCCCAGAAATGCCCAGTGTAATGTAACCCATTTGCTCAAGCTCCTTTACTGCCTCGACAGAAATAAATACAACCCCGACGGCAATAAACGAACCAAGCACCCAGCAGGAATGAGTCTTCCAAGTAACATCACAGACACAGAAAGGGAAAGATTAACTGCACTCTTGCCTCTCTTGACTCATGCCCTGTGGATAGAGCAAAGACTCTACGAAATAATCCAAGACTATATCAGCAACCCCAGAAGAAAGGGTGCCAACGATTTAGCATCAATTGATATACGTAAAACTACATTGTTGCCTGACAGCAAGTATTCATTCGGGTTTGGTGCGCCAACTGACCTGGCACTACCGATAATTGCGTCTTATCGGGTATTTCTGGATAAAGACTATAAATGGATTCTGCCGTTTAACGAATTCGCTGAAGATTTCCTGCAACACTTGTGGAATAACTACTTCCGCAAATACTTGGTGTCGGAGAAAACAGCCGGAAATACAGTCGGTACAAAAATCAGTCGGAACCAGGAGATTTGGGAAAGTCTGTATATTTCGGCGCAGAGTTATCTAAATCAGCACTTGGTTAAAATGGTTAATTCTAGTAAGCAAGAATCAGAATCTCATGTGACACAAGGTGCAAACAAGAGGGCAAAAGGGAAAAGGGGTGAACTCAACGCGACTACTGTCCCTAAATAGTTTTTACTGAACAGGGCATGGGGTATAGGGGAAAGATTTTTACCCCCCATACCCTACTTGACTTTTCCAGTTAAGTCAGGAATTTTCAAAATAGCTTGAATAATGCCAACTAATTAATTCTCAACAACTTAAGTTTAATGACAAGACCACTCATAGATAGAACTTTGGGATGGAGCTATAGTAAGCGCTCACTGAATGCCGTTATGGATGATTGCGTTCTAAATTGAATTCAACTATTGCAATCTCAGGTTAATATTTTTGGCTGTTTAAATCAGGAAAATTAATTCAGCGATTTGATTTATACTTTTAAATTCGTCTAAATATCAAAAAAGTTTTACTATATGTCCAGCCTGAGTCCAGACATGGTTCGTATCTATTTGCAAGAGATTGGTCGTTACCCAATGCTAACCGCAGACCAAGAAATTGCTTATGGCAGGCAGGTACAGCAAATCATGGCAATAGAGCAAAGAAAAAATGAACTCACCCAACAACTAGCTAGGGAGCCAACAATGGTCGAATTAGCTGTTGATATTGAAAAAAGTGAACTGGAAATAGCTCAAATACAAAAGCTTGGGCAACGAGCCAAACAAAAAATGGTGACAGCAAACTTGCGTCTGGTGGTTTCGATTGCCAAAAAATATACTAATCGCAATCTGGAATTCCTAGATTTGCTGCAAGAAGGGGCAATAGGTTTACAAAGGGGTGTGGAAAAATTTGACCCCAATCGCGGCTATAAGCTTTCCACCTACGTATACTGGTGGATTACGCAGTCAATCACGGGAGCATCTCACCTTTGCAAATATAGGTGTAAGTGAGGGAAGATAGTTACACTC